>CAJMDR010000117.1 GCA_905212215.1 uncultured Porphyromonadaceae bacterium | reverse complement strand
CATGCGGCGGTAGGCTACTATGGCGTCGAAGATAAGCTGTCGCACCGCCGGAGTCTCTCTCAGGTCGGTGAAGCGGCGTTGTTGTATGATGTCGGCTATGGGAAAGAGCGCCCTGGCGTTGAGCCAGCGGCTGAAGGCGTTGGTGGCGCAAAGCTGGAACAGAGATTCGGCCGGTATGTTGAATATGTCCTTCTGTAACTCCGCCAAGTTGTGGATACGCATCGTCTCCATCTGCGTCACAGGGTCGTAGACCACGAAGTCTCCGAAGCCGAAGTTACGTCTCACGGCAGCTCTCAGATCTTGCGGCATGGTCTTGCTTTCCTTGTCGATGAAGAGCGCTCCGAGGTCGGCGGCCCCCTTGCGGTTGCTGTTCTCCGTGCTGGCTATGATTACCGGCATGAAGGGATAGCGGCGACGTATGGCGGCGGTAAGCTGCAGACCGGCATCGGAACAGAGGACGTTATCTTTGGGGTAGCGTACATCGGTAATGACGCCGAGCATGTCGGAGCCGTAACGTTCAAGTAGCTGTTCTGCCTCGTTATAGTCTCGGGTGAACAGTACCTTTGGGCGTGCACGCATACGCAGCATCCGCTCATGGTCGTTCAGTGCCTCTGTGGAGAAATTGCGGCTTTGGGTGAGGAGGTAACGGTATACCAACGGCAGCATGGCGGAGTAGAACCGGGTAGTGTCCTCAACCATCAGTATGGACTTTACGCCTACCTGCAAGATGTCGTTGGCGGCGTTCATCTTGTCTTCTATCAGCTTTATGATTGCGAGGATAAGGTCTACGTTTCCCAGCCACGAGAATACGAAGTCCACACTCGACAGATCTTCGTTCGCCAGCCTTCGCGATACCTGGCGGGCGAAGGGAAGCAGCAATACTGTGGGAATGCCGGGATGCAGCCTTCTCAGTTGCGCCGTATCCTGCAATGTCGCGCCTATCTCCACTCCCGGCATGACTATGATTAGATCCGGACGCACATAGCGCATGCGCTGACGGGCATGACCGAAGTCATTTACTTTGATGAAGCGGGGAGGTGCCGAAAGGTTCAGATCCATATATTCTTTATAGATCTGTTCCTCCACTCTGCCGTCCTCTTCCAGCATGAACGTGTCGTAGGGCGATGCTATCAGCAACACATTGTGTACACGCCGCTGCATTAAATTCTGAAAAGCCGTCTCCTGAAGGCGGAGGCGGCTTTCGGTATCGGGATGATAATCTTTCATGCTGTAATCAATTCATGGTCTGTCGTTACTTTCGCAGGCATCCTTGTGAAAAACCTACATTAGCGTAACAATCTCCGGTGCGGATAAGTTCCCTGCGGAGTCAGTCCTGCTGCTTCTTGAGGTAGGCGTCGAGGGCGCTTGTCATCGACGGGTATTCCGGCGTCGGTGCGCTGAGATCCAGATGCAGTCCGGCGGCCTCTACCGCTTTTGCGGTGGTGGTGCCGTAGCAACCGATACGGATGCCGTTCTTCTCCTGATCAAAGTCAGGGAAATTTTTGCGAAGCGAGTCAATGCCGGCGGGAGAGAAGAAGAGCAACAGGTCGTAGTCTAACTTCTCGTCGGGGTCGAAATCGTTGCTGACAGTACGGTACATCACCGCCTTGGTGTAGTCTATGCCTGCCTTGTCGAGGGCGTCGATGTCTTCCTGTTTCTCCTTGTGCACATCGCTGATGGGGAGAAGGAACTTCTCCTTATGGTTCTTGGCAATGGCCGTCATGAGCTGTGGGTCATTGATCTTGCCCGACGTGCCGAAGAAAATCTTGCGTTTGCGGTAGACCACATACTTCTGCAGGTAGAGTGCCAATGACTCTGAGGTGCAGAAATATTTCAGTGTCGGGGGTATGGTGACGCGGGTCTCGGCACAAAGACGGAAAAAGTTGTCCACTCCGGTGCGGGCCGTGAAAATCACTGCCGTGAAATCGGCAAGGTTCAGACGCGACTGGCGGAATTCTTTGGCAGTAAGTCCTTCCACTTTGATGAATGGTCGGAATACTATTTCGACACCGTAGCGCTCCCCTATGTCGTAGTATGGCGATTTGCCAGACGCCGGGGCAGGCTGCGATACCAATATCTTTTTTATCTTCATTTCTAACACTCCTTATGTTGTCGCCGTCAGGCTGCTGACTGACACAGACTGACGGCTGCTGCATATGCTAAAATCAACGGAACCATTTCCAGATTGCAAAGGTAATAAAAAAACACCACAACGCTGGCAGGACCGTTCAGAAAAATGCGTGCTCCCTTGAAAATGAACACTATTTTGGACACTGCGAAGAAGCCAAGACCTGTGTAGGCTAATTCCGGGGCGATGATGGGGTCGGCGATGGCGGCAAGGCTCAGGGGCAACAGAATGAACCCTAACAGTCCCTGGGCTGCCGTATGGCCGCGGACCCATACCTCAAGTGCCGTGTGGTCGGTGAAGATACTGCCCCACAGGTAGTAGGCGCCGTACATGAACAGCCCGTAGGCCAGTGCTACTCCCATACATTGCCCGGCATCGGAAAGAACTGCCGTAGTTCCGGCGCTCAGAACCAGGTATAGCAGCATGCCCCCGCTGAGCAGTGTCACAATGTTGAGCAACAGCAGGAAAGAACTCTCGCGGACGGTGTCATCGAACATATTGTTGCGGCGGCGGGTATTGGTCACGTCGCGGGCAAGCATTACTATGTATCCTGTAGAGCGGCGGAACTTAAGGCCTATTGCGACAAGAAGTACCAAAAGTGCCATCAGCAGCCATGAGCTGGTCTGCAAACCATTGCTATGGCGTGGTTCACTCTCGTGGTAAGTATCGGCTGGAATAAACACAAGAGCGGAATGGAGGCTGTCCGTGGAGTCCTTGGCAAGGCTGTCGGTAGCCAGACTGTCAGTCTTCAGTTTGCCTGCAACGGTGCTGTCGGCGGCATGGGCCGTCGGCTTTAACGTTGTCGGTCGTGCTCCTTGTGTCTGTGCCATCTCTAATTATGCATTCTCAGTTCCCTTTAAGCCACCCTGCTTTACGGTACCATTCCACGCTTTCGCGCAATCCCTCGGCAAGAGAAGTGTCGGCATGGAATCCGAAGTCCCGTTCCGCCGCGCTGATGTCTACCTGCCAGTTGCGTTGACGCATGATATTGTATTTGTCGCTGTTGAGAGTAGAGGGCTTTCCCTTAGCAACCCCTATCTTTCCTGCTATGGCGGATACTATCTTAACTCCCCACAACGGCACAACCACGTTCATATAATGTTTTTTGCCCAATGCCTGCGCCGCTAACTTGCGGTATTCCTTCTGGCTGTAGCTGCGTGGTTCGCTCAGCAAGTAAGTGTTGCCTACGGGAGCTTTTTCTAAGGCGTCGTAAGCGGCCTTGGCAAGGTCTTCGCCATAGATGAAGGTGAGTTGCTGACGGCGATATCCTGCACCGAAATTGAAATTCTTTTCCAGACTCTCCAGCATCAGAAAATAATCCTTGTCGCGGGGACCATAGATACCGGTAGGGCGGAATATGATATATGGAATACCGCTCATCACCAGTTCCATTTCCGCTTTCAGCTTAGAGGTGCCGTAGCGGGTATCGGGATGCGGTATGTCGGTGTCGCGGAATGGTGTATAGCCTTTCTCGTCCCCTTTGCCCATTACGGACAGGGAACTCATATAGAGAAACTTACGGGGAACGGCCTCTTCTGCTTTAATGGCTTCGAGGAAAGTGCGGAGATAGGTATGGTTGATGCGTGCGAAATCCGAGAATCGCACACACTTGGTGGCGCCGAGGTTATAGATGATATAATCCCAGCCACCTTCCGGCTTGTTCCCGGCTATTGTCTTGCGTACGGAAGCCTCGTCGTCGAAGTCGAACACAACGAATTTAAGCCGCTCATCTTTCAGATATTCGCGCGAAGTGCTCTTGCGCACTCCCGCCCATACTTCCATGCCGCGGCGCAGCCCTTCTTCCACGAAATAGCTTCCCATGAAGCCTCCGGCTCCTACTATGAGCACTTTCTCCGCTTGTTTCTTTTCCATAGTATTCATTCGCCCTCTTTTTCTGTCATTTGGAGTCTCCCTTTCTTATCATTTCCGGCCGGAGGACACCAAAACTGTAACCGTTTTCCAACAGCCATTCCAATGCTTTGGGCAATGCTTCCAACACTCGTGGCTTTGCCTTTTCCGAGTCATGGAATACTATTATTGCTCCCGGCCGGGCATAGCGCTGCACATTCTCAATCACCCGTTGCGGCGTGAGGCGCCACGAATAATCGCGGGTGACAAGGTCGTACATCACCGGATAGAACATTTTCCGTAAAGCTCTTGACTGGCGCGGCCGCATCCATCCGTGCGGCGGCCGGAACAACGGACTCTCAATAAGCTGATGAGCCTCCATGATGTCGCGCAGATAGCGTTTGGTGGTAACCTGACTACCTTGCAGATGATGCATGGTATGGTTGCCTACCTGATGGCCACGGCGTAATACTTCTTCCAGCAATTCGGGGTGACGACGCACATTATCGCCTACCATGAAGAAGGTGGCCTGTGCACCGTAATGGTCGAGTATGTCCAGCACCTTGGGGGTCACTCCCGGTACAGGGCCGTCGTCGAAGGTGAGGAACACGCCGTCCTGGTCGTCGATCTCCCAGATCAGATCCGGCATCAGGCGCCGGATTATTTTCGGTGGTTTTAAACGCATGGCTGCTTATTCCAGGCAAAAATAGTGAAATTCCGCGCTTTTCCGAAAAATATAACTATATTTGTAGTAGATTCAATTCCAGACCGGCTATGAAAACTATCTTCCGTATCGCGCTGGCCGCGGCCGTCGTCGCAACGATGGCAGGTTGCAAGGCATTCAGGACACTGACCGATTCGCGGCTCAAAACCGCACAAGGCGCTCCCTACGAGCTGATCGTCGTCTGCCCGCAGCAGGAGTGGACGGGCGAGGTGGGCGATACGCTGCGCGCGATATTCACGGCACCGATCCCCTACCTCAACCAGACCGAACCGTTGTTCGACGTGCTGCGCGTCACCGAACGCGGGTTCACGGGCATGGTCGCCGACCACCGCAACATCCTCAAGGTACTCAAAGACCCCACGCTCACCGAGTCCAGCGTCGCCGTCCAGTACAACGTGACGTCCGACCCCCAGATCGTGATGACGCTCATGGGGCCCAACGACAAGTCGATCACGGCGTTCCTCTCGGCCAACCGCGGGAACATCGTCCTCGCCCTCGAAAATGCCGAGCGCGACCGCGCCATCAAATACGCGGAGAAATTCAACGAGAAGGGCATACACGACGCCATTCTGAAAAACTTCGGGGTCGAGATGAACGTGCCGAAAGGCTATGCGCTTGCCGCGAACGAACCCGATTTCCTGTGGGCGCGCTACGAATACCCCACGGCCAGCCAGGGCTTCTTCATCTACTCTTACCCCTACGAGGGCAAGGAGTCGCTTTCGCCCGGGGCACTGCTCGCCGCCCGCAACAAGTTCGCCGCCCGCATTCCCGGCCCGTCGGACGGTTCATACATGACCACCTCCGACGCCTTCGCGCCCGATTTCCGCATGTTCCGCATGGAGGGGCGCCTCTGGTGCGAGATGCGCGGCTTCTGGGACGTGCACGGCGATTTCATGGGCGGCCCGTTCGTAAGCTACACGACCGTCGACACGGCGACCAACCGCGTCTTCACGCTCGACTGCTACATCTACTCGCCCAAAAACCCCAAACGCAACTACATGCGCGGCGTGGAGCACCTGCTCTACCTGGTAAAATTCCCCGCCGCGGAAGCCCCGCAGGAAGAGCAGCGGCAATAGAGCCCGCCCGGCAGCGGCACGCACCGAAGAAGAAACCCGCATGCAACAAATACTGACATACTTCTTCCTGGTCGTATACTCGGTCACGATCCTCGGCATCATTCTGGTCATCATCACCGAAAACCGGAATCCGCTGAAGACCCTGCCGTGGATCGTCGTGCTGGTACTGGCCCCCGTGGTCGGGCTGGTCTTCTATTTCTTCTTCGGGCAGAACCTCTCCAAGCAGCGCATCATTTCGCGCCGCACGCGCAAGCGCATCACCATGCAGCTCGAAGAGGCCGAGCACACCGACGGTCCCGACCTGCCCGAAGCGTACCGCCCGCTGGCCGCCCTGCTGACCAAAGCACTGGTACAGCCGGTGCTGAACATGACTGAGGATCTGGATCACATTCAGGAAAATGTGCCCTACCGGGAACTGATCCCCTTTGCAGAGAGCATCCACTCCGACCGCATTCTGCGAGAAAACAACGAGAAAATGCGGCAGGAGTTTACTGCCAATGTCAGCCATGAGCTCAAGACCCCGCTGACCAGCATTTCCGGCTATGCAGAGTTGATCGAGACCGGCATTGCAAAGCCGGAGGATGTGCCGGATTTCGGCCGCAAGATCCACAGCGAGGCCACCCGCATGATCCAGCTGGTCAACGATATTTTGCAGCTTTCCAAGTTGGACACTGTAAGCGAGACCGGGGACACCCCCGTAATGGAAACGGTAGACCTTTTGGAGGTTGCCAAGGAGTGTGTGGAGCGCCAGAAACTGAACGCCCGCCGCGCCTATATCTCCCTGACTTATCTGGGCGAAAGCGCCCCGGTGCTGGGCAGCCGCGCGCTGCTGGATGAACTGTGCCAGAACCTGTGCGACAATGCCATCCGCTACAACCGCCCGGGCGGCAAGGTACAAATCATCACCACCTGCAACCGGGACGGACACTGCTCCCTAACCGTGGCCGACAACGGCATCGGTATCCCGCGGGAAGCGCAGGCCAGCGTGTTCGAGC
>CAJMDR010000116.1 GCA_905212215.1 uncultured Porphyromonadaceae bacterium | reverse complement strand
GGCGGCGTTGATGCCGCCTTGGGCGGCGATGGAGTGAGCGCGGCGCGGCGAGTCCTGAATGCAGAAGTTGAGCACGTTGAAGCCCATCTCTGCCAGTGTGGATGCTGCCGATGCGCCGGCAAGACCTGTGCCGACTACTATGATGTCAAGTTTGCGCTTGTTGGCCGGGTTAACCAGCTTCTGATGCGCCTTGAAATTGGTCCACTTCTCAGCGACAGGACCCTCCGGAATCTTGCTCGCTTCCGGACTCATTACTCTGATTTTCTCGTTGTTTGCCATATCGCTTTATAGTTTATTGGATGTTTGTTGTGTCAGTCTCCTCCGAAGTGGCGGACTCAACTTCCACCACCTGCCGGCCACCCTGTGTGGAATCTACTTCCTCCACCTGGACCTGCTGTTGCTGCTGCATCTGCTGCATCATGGGGTCTGCCATGGGTGCGGGAGCCGCCTCCGGGTCGCGGCCCTCGAGGTAGTTGATGAGCTTGTTCATGTTCTCGATCATAGCAATCTGCTCCTCGAAGCCGGGCATCTGGGCTGCGTACTGTGCACGCATCTCAGGGGTCATGCCTGCCAGCTGGGCGCCTGCCTGCTGCATCTGACGGGCGAAGTCGGCATACTGTATCGACTGGGCGCCTCCCATGCCGCTGTTGCCGAGAACCATCTCGATGTACTGCTGACGCAGAGCGTCGTCGGTCTTGTAGTAGCCTTCCTGTGCCTTTACGGTGAAGACGATGGCCTGAGCCACGAACAGGGCGATGACGATGCTGGTCCACCACATACCTATCTTCTTAAGGCGCTGGATCCAGATGGCGTTGTTCCATCCGCAGGTCTGGAACATTGACCAGAATCCATGGTTCATATGGAACCAGAGGGCAACGAAGCCGATGATGTAGACGATGGGAGTCCAGATCAGGCCGAATGCTTCCTGCAGGAAGAGGGTGCCTGCCTGAGCGGGAATGAAGCCTTCCTCGCCACGAATCTCGGCCAGCTGCATTTTGGCCCAGAACTGAATGAGGTGAACTACCAGGAAAGCGAAGATAACGATGCCGAGAACATACATGTTCTTCGACGACCATTCAACGCCCGGGGCGTTCTTGCTCACCAGATAGCGCTGCGTGCCGCGTGCTTTTCTGTTCTGGAGCGTGAGCATGGTGGCCCAGATAATATGGATGATGAACAGAAGCGCAAGACCCGCCGAAGCTACCAGGGCATACCAGTTGGCGCCCAGGAACTCGCAGATAACATTGTAGGCCGTGGGCCATACAATGGCTATCGCGTTCATCACACAGTGGAATGTGACAAATAGGACGAGACATGCGCCGGTCAAGGCCATGATGAACTTACGCCCTACGGATGAGCTTGTTAACCACATAGATGTTTGATGAGTTTAGGTTATAGGTTTTTTTTAATTATTTTTCATGGCAATTCCGAAGCAAGCACAATGTCCTCCTCCGAAATAATATGCAAAGATACTGACTTTTGGCCATACCGCCAAACAAGCCCGCGATTTAACTTGAAATTTTTACCTCAAACAGGGTATGACACCCCTGAAACGCCCCTTCCTTTAAGGTTTTTAACGAGTTTAAGGCGGGTTCGGACTGGTCGAACTTATCTGCTTTAACCGCTGACAAAACCCTGTCCGACCTGTCTGACCTGTCTGACTTGTCCGGGAAGTTAGCGGACTGCTACTTTGCGGGTGGCCGTGGCGGTGCGCAGAAGGTAGATTCCGGCTGAAGGAAGGGTGAGGTTGCCTGTGGGGGACGAGGCCACTACCGTGCCCTGCATGTCGTAGGCGGTCAATATGCCGTCGACAGTTACCTGACGACCCTCAACGGTAATGGTATCCGAGTCTACCGGAATACCTGTGACTCCCTTGTTCTCCGACCATGTGATGTCAAGATACCACATCATGTCCTCTTCCTCTCCAATGGCCATTCGCTCCTCTATATGTGTGGGATAGTTGTCGGCATCGAAGGTATAGAAGTATTCGCGCTCAAAGAGAGTTCCCTGAAATCCTCCGCCCGTACTTACTCTTTTCATAGAAACCGGCAGATGAGTAGTGGCCTTTCCACCTAATCCCGCAAGACACATGACGGGATTCATGTCTATGTCCACCAGTTCTGACAAAGGGATGAAGAGGGAACCGGTGTTGAGATAAGCAGAAGGCTGGACTGTTGTGTTGAAATTGCTCGAAGAATAGGGCCAGTTACTCTGATAACCGGTCACCTTGGTCATGTCGCCTGCGCCATCGTAGGTAATATTGAACTCCTCGTTCCCGCTTCCATCCGCATACTGGCGGCAAAGGAATCCGGCATCGTTGTAGGCATATTTCAGAGTACTCATGATACCCTCATAGCTTGTTGTCACAGCCGTCGCCCTTCCTTTGTCATCAAGGGTGTAGGTGTAAACCTCCGGTTCTTCATCGAGTGCAGACATACGGACTATCACTTTTCCCGGCTGCCAGTCGAACTTACAGACCGCTGAGTCAAGGTCATCGTTCGATTTTACGCATCACCGTCAGCATGGACTGTTCGGCAATGACGATGGAGTCCACGCGGCCTTGGGAATCGTACGTCAGGCGATACAACGTGGTATCGGCATTCTCAAAGTCGTTGATTTCAGCTTCTATGATTCTGATTGAGAGAGGCTTCTTGTCAGCCAAGGCGGGAAGAACACACGCGAAAGCCACAGGAAGCAACAGTAACGTTAGGTAGAGTTTTTTCATGCCTGAAAGTTTTTGGTTATTTAGTCGCTGCAAATATAACACTTTTCCTTTACCTCTGCAAAATCTCCAAAAAAGAGACGGCGTGCCATCACGGCACACCGTCTCCACAACAAACTTTGAAAAAACTAATTCATTCTCATTAGCGATAATCTCGCCACAAGAAACAATTATCAGAAAATTACTTTCGTCGACTTGTTCTCCTGCACTTTTATGTACATGACGCCTTTCTGCGGATGTACTACCTCGAAGCCGTCGAGAGTAAAGTAGCGTGCGGGAGTCTCGTCGTCGTCGTCAATGCCTTCCACGCCTGTGTAGACGGAAACAGTGATCTTGAACGAAGTCTTTACAAGATTCATGTAGACTGTAACCTCGGCTTCTCCGGCTTTGAGCAGGGAGGCCTTGAGCACAGCCTTGTTGTTATCGTCCTTGTCTGTCGCAAACGACACCACCTCGGGGTTGGGATTCTGGATTATGAAGTTGAGTATGGTAGCGTTTTCGGGCATCGTTATCGGGGTGAGGGTACGCACCTTGCGTTCCTCGCCGCTGAACTTACCGGAGAATGTCACGCTTACGGGCGATACATCGGTGTCATGCCAGTAACCGAAGCTGCGGAAGTTCTTCCAGCCTGCACATTCTTTGTAGTTCATGAACATGCCTGCAGGGATGGCGAGCATACAGTCGGGCCAGATTTCGGACGAGAAGGCCTGTCCGTAATCGCTCTCGGCAGTTGCAGTGAACGAGGGAGGTACGAGGCTGTGGTTCTTGCCGTAATTGACGCAGCGTATGAAGCGGATATTGGGCGAGCCGTAGAAGGCACGTACGCCGATAGTCTCCAGAGAATCGGGCAGACCCACGCTTATCAGCTTCTGGCAGTTGGCTGCCATTTCCTCGGGAATAGCCCTGATGTTGGCCGGCAGACGAAGAATGTCGATGGTGGTGCCGTAGAACGCACGCGGAGCGATGGCGGTTACATTGTATGTCTTTCCGTCATGAGCCACGGTAGGGGGCACGGTCACTTCGCCGGTATAATCAGGCGAGGCGAGCACGGTGGCGGTGCTGTCGTCGGCGAAGAGTTCATAGCTGATGCCGTCGATGACTGCCTTCACGCCGTCGGAGCTGCCTATTGCGCGGATATTGCTGAAGTTCTTCCACACGTCGGCGCCTTTATAAGCCTCCACACTTTCTGCGGGAACATAGAGACGACATTTCGGGTATATCGACGGGTCGAAGGGATTGAGCGACTGTCCGGGCACACTTGCCTGGAAGAACTCGGGAGGAGTTATGGCATTCAACGTAACGGTGTCGAGCTGCGAGCAGCCGTCGAATACCATAAGGTTAAGTTTCTTCACTCCGGAACCGATGTTGACGCTCTTCAGCGAGGCGCAGTTCTGGAATGCCTGGTTGTCGATCAGATATACATTGTCGGGGATGACAATGCTCGTCAGTCCTGAGCCGGTGAAGAGGCCGCCGGCAATCACTTTCACCCTGGCAGGGATGTTGGCTTTTACCAATGCGGTACAGCCGTTGAATACATTCAGGCCGATGGAGTCGATACTGTTGGGCAGCGTAACCGAAACAAGGCCTGTGCAGTTCTTGAAGGCAGTGTTGGAAATCTGTCTTACTCCCTCGTCAATGGTGAGGTTGGTGATGGAACCTATTCCCTGGAACACGAAAGGCTTGATGATGCTTACCGTACCCCCAATGCGTACTTCGGTAACTGGTTGGTTGTTGAGATACATCCCTACCCCCGCGTTGCTGAACGGAGTGGAGCGCTCGTTCTTGAAGTCGATATTGGCCCAGGAGGTAAGGCTGGTGATGTCGATGCGTTTTAGGGCGGAACAGTTGCGGAAAGCATCGTAGCCTACTGTATCTACTGTCGCGGGAATGGCAACGGCGGTGACTCCGGTCATGAGGGCGAAGGAGTTCGCGTCTATGCCGCGCACCTTGAAGGTGGAACCATGCTGCACATAAGACGGTATTGTCACCACTCCGGAATAGCTGCCCGATTTGGGCCGGATTACATAGGCATTGGCGATCCTGGCCTTTTCGTTGAGCTGGAAACGATAGCTTACACCGTCTATGACAGCTTCTCTGGTAACGCACACCACGTTCGCATTATTGCTGAGGGTGCGGTTGCCGTTGCAGATAACCTCTATGAGGGCGTTCCCTGTGCCGATCACCGTCACAAAGCCGGTGGAATCGACGGTTGCCACTTCAGGAGTGAGAGACTTCCATTCCACACTCTTGTCTGTGGTGTTTTCCGGAAGTATCACCACACCGAGCCTTACGGTATCGCCTACCAGCATTGTGCTGGGCATGCCGGTGATTGTCACCGAAGTGGGAAGGATGGCGCTGTTGGGGTCTTCTTCAATTGAGGCGAAGTCTTTCCAGTAGTTGGCGTTCTTATAGGCATTCACACAGCCTCTGGGCACATAGAGCTTGCAGGTCGAGGTTATGCCGTTGAAGGTGCCGGAGCTGACGGTAGCGGGAGTGAGAGCCTTTGCCGTCATGGTCTTCAGGGAAGAACATTTGCGGAATGCATAGTTGTCGATGCGGTTCACAGATGCAGGGATGGTCACCGTAGTGATGCCGGACTCCTGGAAAGCCTGCGACCAGATGGTAGTGACTATTGTCGGTATCTTGACTTCCGTAACAGCGCTCTGCATGTAGAACGACTGTTGTTTAATCTGCACTACCGCATACTTGTTGTTGTTGTAGCTGATGAAGTCGGGGATATTGATTACACCACTATATTCGTCGCCGTTCGGCAAGCCGGATTCCACGGGACTTACGACATAGCATTGCAGTGTTCCTTCTTCGGCGGCATACGGGGTCTTGGTAATCTCGTAATGGATTCCGTCAACCACTATGCGGCCTTCTTCTATCGGGCCGCCGCCGATTTCCTTATACTCCTTGAATCCGCTCCAGTTGGCGTCGGCCTTATAAACCGCAGCTTTTCCGGCCGGCACCGTAAGAGTTACGTTTCCTTTGTTGAATCCTGAGTAGAAGATGGCGCCGCTTCCTCCCTGTACGGCGGGCGGAGTCTGGGCGTTGATGATGATGTCCGTTACTTTGTCGGATTTGTAGAAACTGTTGGTACCCATGGTCTTCAATCCGCTACCGAAGGTGACCTTGGTCAGTTTCGTGCAATAGTAGAAGTTCGACTCCTCAATATTCTCCAGAGAGTTGGGGAACTCAAGTTCGGTTACATTGGTCATGTAGAAGGTCTCGTATTCTATATTCTTCAGGCCTTCGTTCATCTTCACCGAAGTAACGTTGGGAGTCTCGTAGAACACTCCTGCCTGCAGGTTGGTGACGGTATAGGTGTCTGTCCCTATGGTGATGGTAGATGGAATCTCCACTGCCGGCCCTATCTGCTTGGGAGCGCCGTTGCCCGGAATCTCGTAGGGCGCGAGCACCATGGCGGTCTTCTGGGCAGGGTAATACTGATAGTAGAGGTCGCCTATCTGCAGCTGCTCCGGAATGAGGATGGCTCTCGCGGCTGCCCAGAAAGAGGAGCCTTTGTATGAAGCCTGCAGAGCCGCCGAAGGCACATGCACGTTGATGTTAGCCCTCATGGCTGCGGCGAGGCTGGCGCCTACGGTGCCTACAACTCCGCCGCTATAGCCTATGTAGAGATCTTTAAGAGCTGTGCAGTTGGCTATGCCGTTGCCGGGGATGTCGTTAACGCCACCCAAGTCGAGCTTGACAAGCGATGTCATGCTGTCGAAGGCATAACGCGCCAGTGTGGTGCATGTGGAAGGCAGAGTGACCTCGGTGCAGGTAGCGCGCTGGAAAGCGGCCTGACCTACTGCAGTAACGGTATAGGTCTTGTTGTTGCGGGTAAAGGTTGCGGGAACAGTGATGATGCCGGTATAGGGAGTCTCTGTCATTCCTGCCTGATAGCCGTTGATTACGGTGGCTGTGGAAGCAGCGTTGTCAAGTTCGTAGTAGATGCCGTCTACTTCGACCTTGGTCTCTTCGCCGCCTGTGCCCCCGCCGATTTCCTTGTACTCCTTGAATCCGCTCCAGTTGGCAGAAGTCTTGTAGGCGTTCAGGGTGCCTGCCGGTAC
>CAJMDR010000115.1 GCA_905212215.1 uncultured Porphyromonadaceae bacterium | reverse complement strand
AGTAACCTCAAATTTCTGAAGATGATCGAAACGGTTTAAGACCAAAGGCAGCGATGCCGCCAAAACCAACCATTTTTGAAGCTCCTAAGCAGTCGTTACAGGCTCGGTCAGCCCTCAGAAAACTGCCCCGGAGTTTTTGTTTTTTAGATGGCACTTACTCAAAGCGAAGATGCACTGGAAAAAGGCTTGATAAAGACCCTCACTGATATGGCGTATGAATACGTTGAAATCAATGAGGAGACAAACCTCATATCCAATTTCAAACGACAGTTGGAGAAACACAACGCCAAAGAGCTTGCATCGCATGGCAGAACTGAGCTTACAGATAATGAGTTCAATAAGGTCATGCTCTATCTTGAAGGTGGCATCACGTTTGAGAAAGCCAAAAAGCTACGGGATTTGCTACCTTTGGAGCTTGACAATGGACAGCGTGTATGGCTCGAATTTCTCAACCGTCAAAAATGGTGTCAGAATGAATTTCAAGTTTCCAACCAGATTACGGTAGAAGGTCGTCGCCAATGTCGCTATGATGTTACCATACTGATTAACGGTCTGCCTTTGGTGCAGATTGAGTTGAAAAAACGTGGAGTCGAACTGAAACAGGCATACAATCAGGTTCAACGCTACCACAAGACATCATTCCACGGTCTGTTCAACTATATTCAGATTTTTGTGATTTCCAATGGCGTGAACACTCGCTATTTTGCCAATAACCCCAATAGTGGCTATAAGTTCACGTTTAACTGGACTGACAGAAAGAACAATCCGTTCAATCAGCTCAGCCTTTTCGCTGCTGAATTCTTCGACCCTTGTACTCTCGGCAAAATAATCAGCAAATATATTGTACTCCATGAAGGTGATAAATGCCTGATGGTTTTGCGCCCATATCAATATTATGCCGTTGAGGAGATTCTTGATCGTGTTGTCAACAGCAACGACAACGGCTATATCTGGCACACGACAGGCGCAGGAAAGACCTTGACATCATTCAAGGCGGCACAGCTCGTTTCGGAGGTCGATGAAATTGACAAGGTGCTTTTTGTTGTTGACAGACACGACCTCGACACTCAGACACAGGCGGAATATGAAGCCTTTGAGCCGGGAGCTGTGGATGGCACCGATAGTACCACGGAACTGATACAGCGCCTCGGAAGTGACAAGAAAATAATAATCACCACTATCCAAAAATTGAATTGTGCAGTTACCAAAGACCATTACAACCGTCATCTTCAAGATGTGCGCGATAAAAAGGTCGTGATGATTTTTGATGAGTGCCATCGAAGCCATTTCGGTGAAAGCCACAAGAATATCGTCAGATTCTTCAAAAATCTTCAGATATTCGGATTTACTGGCACTCCGATTTTCGTCGAAAACTCAAAGAATGACCGCACAACCAAAGAAATCTTCGGTAATTGCCTGCACAAGTATCTGATTAAAGATGCTATCGCCGATGACAATGTACTGGGCTTTCTCGTTGAATATTACACCGACAACGCAGACCTTGATCTTGAAAGCGAGAGCCGTATGCGTGAAGTCGCAAGGTTTATACTTAACAACTTCAACAAGTCAACCTTTGATGGCGAGTATAATGCTCTGTTTGCCGTTCAGTCAGTGCCGATGCTTTTGCGTTACTACAAGATTTTTAAGGGATTGAATCCAGACATCAAAATCGGTGCGATATTCACTTACGCAGCAAACGGCAGTCAGGATGATGAAGCCACCGGCATGAACCGGGGTTTCGCAAATCCGAAAGTCGCCGCCGATGAGATGCAGGAAATCATAGATGACTACAACAAAACCTTCGGCACATCCCATTCGGTAGAAAACTTCGGACTCTACTATGACGACATCAACAAGAGAATGAAAAAGAAAGACCCGAAGATGAAGCCTTTGGACTTGTTGCTCGTCGTCGGGATGTTCCTTACGGGTTTCGATGCCAAGAAGCTCAACACTCTCTATGTCGATAAAAATCTTGAATATCATGGTCTGTTGCAGGCTTTCAGTCGCACGAATCGTGTACTGAACGAGAAAAAGAGATTCGGAAAGGTGATCTGCTTCCGCGACCTCAAAAGCAACGTGGATGCGTCTATAAAGCTGTTCTCCGACAATAATCCTATCGAAGATATAGTGCGTCCGCCGTTCAAGGATGTCAAGCGTGAATACATTGAAAAGACGGAACAGTTCCTATCGAAATATCCGAATGTTGATGAGATAGACAATCTCGAAAGCGAAAACGACAAGGTAGCTTTTGTCCTCGCCTTCCGCGACATAATCAAGAAACACGCCGAAATGCAGATTTATGAGGAATATTCGCCTTCGGATATATCTTTCATAATGACTGAGCAGGAGTTTCAGGACTTCCGCAGCAAGTATCTTGACATAGCACAGAATTTCGGTTCAAAACCGGCAAAGGTTGCCGCCGAACCTGCCGCCGCTTATGGCGATGAACCGGAAACAACGCTTGAAGATATTGACTTCTGCCTCGAATTGCTACACAGCGATGTTATCAACGTGGCGTATATTCTTGCGTTAATCCATGACCTTGACCCGGCAAGCGATGATTATTCCGAAAAACGCCGGGAGATTCTCGACACGATGATTCGTGATGCCGAAATGCGAAGCAAGGCTGAGCTTATCGACGGGTTCATCAGCGAGAATGTCGATGCCAATCAGGATGAGTTCCGGCGGTCGAAGGCTGACGGAACCATTGATCTTGAATCCCGGTTGGTGGAATACGTACGCAAGGCAAAAGACCGGGCCGTAGAGCAGCTTGCCGAGGAGGAGGAAATCGACCGGTCGGCACTTCATAAATTCATGGAGGAATACGACTATCTCCACCGCGAGAAGGACGAGATACTTCAGGATGCCATCAAGAAAAAGAAACTCGGTCTGAAACAACGCCGGAGTGTGTTCAACCGCATTATTCAGAAACTCCGAAAAATCATAGAAATATACAACTGGGAATAAAAATATGAGCGAGGAACTTCAACAGCAGCTTCGCAGTCAGCTTTGGACTGTTGCAAACAACCTTCGCGGCAATATGTCGGCGAGCGATTTTATGTATTTCACTCTCGGATTCATATTCTACAAATACTTGTCCGAGAAGATTGAAATGTACGCCGATGACATATTGTCGGAGGACGGTGTCACGTTCAAGGACGCTTGGGCAAGCGACGATGCCGAGCTGAAAGCCGACATAAAAGACGAGTGCCTTAGCAATCTCGGTTATTTCCTTGAACCGGAGTTTCTTTTTTCGAGCATCATCGAAGCGATTGACCGCAAAGAAAACATCCTGCCTCGGCTTGAACGCTCGCTTAAGAAAATTGAGGACAGCACGGTCGGACAGGACAGCAACGAGGACTTCGGAGGCCTTTTCTCCGACATAGACCTCGCGTCACCTAAGCTGGGGAAGTCAGCCGATGACAAAAACACGCTCATTTCCAACGTGCTTGTCGCTCTCAACGGCATAGACTTCGGACTTAACGAGGCTTCCGACATTGACATTCTCGGTGATGCCTACGAGTATATGATAGGTCAGTTTGCCGCCGGTGCCGGCAAAAAGGCCGGTGAGTTCTATACTCCACAGGAAGTCAGTCAGATTCTCGCCGAAGTCGTGACCACGGGAAAGACACGTCTGCGTGATGTGTATGACCCGACTTGCGGTTCCGGCTCCCTGCTTCTACGCACAGCCCGCAACGGCAATGCCGACACCATCTATGGACAGGAGAAGAATCCCACCACTTTCAACCTTGCCCGTATGAATATGCTTCTTCATGGTGTCAAGTACAAGGATTTCACCATTGAAAACGGCGACACCCTTGAAGCGGATGCTTTCCCCGACAGAGAATTTGACGCAGTGGTTGCAAATCCTCCTTTCTCGGCACAATGGAGCGCGGCGGAGAAATTCAACTCTGACGACCGTTTCAGCAAGGCAGGGGCATTGGCTCCGAAATCGAAAGCGGACTACGCTTTCATCCTGCACATGATTCATCATCTCAATGAGGGCGGTACACTCGCCTGTGTAGCTCCCCACGGCGTACTATTCCGTGGTAATGCCGAGGGTAAGATACGCCGTTATCTCATTGAGAACAAGAACTACATTGACGCTATTATCGGTTTGCCACCAAACATCTTCTACGGCACGGGAATACCAACCTGCATCATCGTAGCCAAGAAATGCCGCAAGGAGGATGACTCCATTCTCTTTATTGATGCAAGCCGGGAGTTTGAGAAGGTTAAGACGCAAAACAAACTGCGCCCCGAACACATACAGAAGATTGTAGATACCTATCGCAATCGTACTGAAATCGAAAAATACAGCCATCTGGCTTCGCTTAAGGAGATAGCCGACAACGATTATAACCTCAACATTCCCCGCTATGTCGATACATTCGAGGAAGAGGAAGAAATCGACATCAAGGCAGTAATGGCAGACATCAAAGAGCTTGAAGCGAAACGCTCTGAACTCGACGCGCAAATCGAGGTGTATCTCCGCGAACTTGGAATCGTGGAATAAGAATCCTTAATGTTGAACAGTAAAGATTGAAAATCCCGATGACTGACACTGAAAACAATAAAAACTCCAATTCGCCCGCTTTGCGTTTCCCCGGCTTCACCGAGCCGTGGAAAAAGTGTCGACTGGGTGACTATATACGCATTTTTAGCGGAGAAAGCCCCAATTGTGTTAGTTCAAAATTTGGAATAATACCATATTACAAGGTTGAACAACTAAATTGGTGTGATAAATATTTAGGAGAAACTCCATATTTGAGCCAACGAGGAAAGAATATTTTACCAGAAGGATGTGTCGTTTTCTCTAAAAGAGGCGCAGCAATCCTAACCAACAAAGTCAGAATGAATCTCTTCCCGATTAATATTGATACCAATTTGATGGGAATTAAAGCAGATAATTCGTTTATCTCAGATCAATATTTGTTTTATTTCATTCTACGAGCAAGATTAAGTCGGATTGCTGATACCTCAACTATTCCTCAAATCAATAATATTCATATTAATCCTATCACTATAAATATTCCATCTTTAGAAGAGCAAGAAAAGACAACTCGGTTCTTGGGACTACTCGATGAGCGCATAGCGACTCAAAGGAGGCTGATTGAGGATTTTATATCTCTGCGGAGAGCGATCCTGCAAGAAGCAATAAAAAGAGGGTTATCCAAAAAATCGTGGAAGTTTATCACATTAAACGACATTCTTACCGAGCGAGGCGAAAGAAACTATGATGGATATGATGTTTGCTCGGTATCGGTTTCTGAAGGAGTTGTAAATCAGATAGAATATCTTGGTCGCTCGTTTGCTGCAAAAGATACTGGGCATTATAATGTAGCTTGCTATGGGGATATTATATATACCAAAAGCCCGACTGGAAGTTTTCCGTATGGCATAGTCAAACGTGACACTCAAAAAGAACCGGCTGCCATTTCTCCCTTGTATGGCGTATTTGTTCCGAAACATGACTGGATAGGCATATTGTTAGGATATTACTTTGAAAGTGAGGTTAATACATTTAATTATCTTCATCCAATAATTCAGAAAGGAGCAAAAAACACAATCCACATCACAAACAGCGGTTTCTTAGCAAATAATGTTCCCCTGCCAATAGATGAAAGCGAGGCATTAGTCCTTACAAAATGCTTGGAGACAATTAGCCATAAGATTGTTCTTGAAAAGTCCGTATTAGTCCATTACACAGAACAGCGATCATATTTGCTATCCAGGACGTTCGTGTGACAGAGATTGAGGATATATTTCAATTAATGTCCTCAATTGTTGATAGAATATTCTCCGAAATGAATGGAGAAGTCGTTACGTATCGTGACATATTGGAAATCTCGACACAACGTAATGACGACAAGGCTGATTATAGGATATTGTCAGCCAGTCAAGAGTTTGGTATGGTTGAGAGAGATAGCCTTGATATTGATATAAAGGCAGAAGCAAAGTCAGTAAAGACGTATAAGCGAGTCCACTCCGGAGATTATGTCTTGCATCTTCGCAGCTTTCAAGGTGGGCTTGCCTTTGCCGAAGTCGAAGGTATTTGCAGCCCAGCCTATACAATTCTCCGACCAAATAAAAAATTGGAGTATGGCTATCTGAAGGAATATTTCAACAGTTCAAAGTTTATAAAGTCATTAGTTCTCGTTACATATGGTATCCGAGATGGTCGTTCTATAAATGTAGATGAATTTTTGGATATGAACATTTCAATTCATTCCAAAGACAATCAAGCAGAAATAGTAAAATCACTCTCCGTCCTAAGTGAAAAGCTGAGACTCGAAAAAAAGATTCTATGTAGATACGAGCGACAGCGCACATACCTATTGAATCAATTATTCATATAAATAATTTGGATAGCAAATATTTACGTTGCTTATCCATGTTTGATAGAACTTTCTGTTCCAGTACAATTTTATTATCCAACGTTTCTATAGCTGATGATATTGCTATCTGTTCCGCCAATGAAAGTATTGGAATCTCTATTTCGCAGAGGGCATCAAAATTCAAACATAGCCGGACACTTCCTTCAAGTCGAAGTTCAACATCTTTCTTAAATCTTCGAGTTTGAAAGAAGTATTCTAAATATTTAGGTTGTAATTCCCCTTCAACCTTAAAACAAACATACATGGGACTTACAACGCCCTTGTCATTTCCTTTAAATCTAGCAATAGAGCCTATGTTTATTCTTGCCGGATTATAAGCGAAGATGTCCCTTGTCACAATTTTATAACCTGTAGTATTCTCGCTTGCTATTTCCCTGTCATTAAATTGTTCCGACTGAGGAATAAATCCTCTGACATTGCTGACTGACATAACTTTATAGGGAC
>CAJMDR010000114.1 GCA_905212215.1 uncultured Porphyromonadaceae bacterium | reverse complement strand
GAGAGTCTATACGGTCAAGAATACCGCCGTGTCCGGGTATGATTTTTCCAGAGTCTTTTATGTTAAGATTGCGCTTGAACATGGATTCAAGCAAATCTCCCCATGTGGCGAAAAGAGCCGATGTCAAGGCCACAGCAATCCATTGCCATATATTTGTGTACGGAAGAAAAGCGAACCAGTCGTTAAGATAGAAATAGCTTATAACAGCAAATACCACACAGAACAACAGGCCGCCGACAAACCCCTCCCAGGTCTTTTTGGGTGAAATCTGCTGGCAAAGTTTATGCCTGCCTATCAGAGAGCCTACTACGAAAGCACCGGTATCGTTTAGCCAGATGAAGAATAACACTGCCAGAACTGCTTTCCCGGCTTCCGAGAGTGCGAGCATGGTCCCAAGTCCTGTGCCGAGATAGAATATCTGGAAAAAAGAAATGGTAAGACGTCGTGTCGGATGTTCGTCTTTTACAAACAATTGTGCAACACACCTTACAAGAATCATGGTTACTGCCCACCATGGCGAGATGGTTTCTGCAAAAGCCAGTATGACAGCCACCAAAGATAATATGTCGAGGTATGGAACCAGAACATTGCGCCATTTTATCGGGCCTATGGAAATTGAAGTCGATTCCTCGTATGCTAAACAGGCTAACACTATCACCAAAGCTGCGAACCAATGATAACCTGCAAAGAAGCATCCCAGTATCACACCAACATAGATGATGCCTGATAAAGCCCGGACAATTAAATTCTTCATGTGTGTGGCTTGTTTATTCTAACGACGGTAAAGTCTTTATTTGATTCGGAACCAATAGCCCAAAGTTACCATAATAGACATTGAGTTGGAGGCATTGAAATTCTCTTGTCTTCCTGATTTCAACACATTCCCCAGGCCATAATAGAATCGGCCTTCAAGATATATGGAATGGCGAGGTGTGGCGAAAAATTCTCCGCCAAGACCAGCCGAGATACCGAAGTCTATCTTTTGGTTGACATCCATTGTCCTTTCCTGAGTATTCTTATGCTTGATCGGGAAATCAGGCAGAGAGGAGATATTGTATGGATCGAAATTAGATTTGGAAGAGGAACCTAACACAAATCCTATTTCCGGGCCGGCATTGAAAAAGAATCTTCCCCGGCGTCCGAAATATATATGAGCCAATAAGGGTATCTGAAGATAGTTTATTGTTCGAGAGTAATTGTAAGGAGCACCTTCAAAGTTTTCCTTCCAGCCACGCTGCTCGAAATTCAGCTCCGCTATGAGACCGAAATGATTCTCTTCTATATACCTCACAGAGAATCCCGTAACACCACCCAGCAACATTCCCTGCTTAACACTTGGGTTGAAGAACACTCTTGAAAAATCTACGCCTGCTTTCGCACCCAATGATACCCGAGAGCTATAGTGGGTCTGAGCAGATACCTGTGAACCCCTGAGCACAGGTATAACGAGCGTCAGCAGGAGAAATATGATTTTACAAATCTTTTGCTTCATTCCGCAGTAGTGTTCTCTGTTTCAACAGTAGAGGTTTCCTGATAAGGCATGATGTCAAGCACCTCAATTGGCATACCAGGCTGAAAGCGAAGCATCATGGCTGCACTGTTGTATTCTCCGCCTCCGGAAATTCGTATCAGACGGAAAGGCATCTGAAGATATTTATGATCTGCCGCCGGCTGTAAAAAATACCATGCTGCGTCATAGCCCATTACCGAGTAAGCCGGGTAAGAGCGCACCGGATCAGCATGGAAAAACTCTTTATATTTTTTCAGGAATTGTTGCTGTTCATGGTCTCTGTCAGCAAAATAGAATCGGCTGGGGAACATGGTGTGTGTGCGCTGCATATCGGTCGCAAAGGCGTCAGCATAAACAATCCACGAAGGACGGCCCATGTTAATTACCTCCACCCCCGGATATTTCTCAATCCATGCAGCGGCTTTGGTCAGTTCATCCTTGATGTCGTTCTTGGCATTGGCAAAAGAATATATAACCATTGATTTGGCAGGATGAGGCTCAACGGCATCCAGATTCTCGACCACATCGAAATCCTCTGTAGACAAGGAGTTCATTATCTTGTTGGCAATCTGATCATTCGCCTTCAGAGGGTCACCGACAAAGACAAAATAACGGTCGCCATATTGATCTAAAATATATTTCGATGCCTGCGCATTGAACTCCTGAGGCGATGACAACAGATTGATTACTGACGGGTTATTGCGGTATAATGTATCACGGACAGTAAAGGGATTTATTATCATCTTATTATTGCGTAGGGCATAATCAGCAAGATACGATGGAACAAAACCATCGTATGTGGTGAAGATTATTTCAGCATCATGAATAGCGGAATCCAACAGCAAATCGTTCTCCGATTTAGAACCGTTAACAAACGCTATGTTTATCTTTCGGCTTACTTCACCGAATTCCTTTACTGCGGTAAGAAAACCACGTGAAAAGTTTATATCCTTATTGGAAGTAGGGTTAGCCAATAATACAGCCACATTAAGCTTTGAATCTGGTGTATTGACCTTTATGGAATCAAAAATTGCCTGAGTGCCTTCAGGAGTATTTTCACGTCGGTCTTTAACTACTTCATAGGTGGTAAATTCCACGTTTCCCATTACTGGAACCGACAACATAGCACGTCTTTTGAAATCTACTCCGGGATTGGCTTCACGAAGAAGTGACACTTCAGAGCCTAACTGTGAAGCTATCCCTTCCCATGATTCATCCTTCTTTACCTGGTACATACGAAACGAAATAATGCCTCGCCGCATCTCTGTTGTCTGCTTCATTTGCTGCTGTGCGCTATTGCATGGGATCTTGATCGTAGTTCCGGCAGCAAGAATGGATGAACGCAACTGTGGATTAAGGGATATGATATCCTCTACCGTGGTATGATAACGGTTTGATATGGCAAAGAGGGTATCGCCATACTTAACATTATATGTAATAGTACTTTCAGGCAATAGAGCGGGCTTTTGGTCTGCCGGAATACCATCAGGTACATAAAGTGTGTAACCTTTGGGAACTTCTCCGTCAATGCCTTGATTCCATTGCGACAGTAGATCATAATTGATGTTCAGGCTGCGGGACAAGGCATAAAGACTCTCTTTTTTCTCTACCTTTATAGCCTTGAATGGCTGCCCGCCCAATGTCACACTGGAAGTGGTGTAGGATGTAGCAGCTTGCATGGTAAGCACGCTGCCTATCAGTAACAAAAGAAACGAAAGCAGGTATCGTTGCCTGTTGATGGTTATATTCATTGATATTTGTTTTTGTCTGCCGGATCATACCGTCAGTCTCCTGTAATTTTATCTTAGAACATCCAAGTGTTCTTAGAATTTTGCAAAGTTAAAAAATAACATTCTAATAGCAAAATCAATGGAGGCGAAGCAAGTTAAATTATCTGTCTGTTTTGAATTAGTCATTCAGATTCCTTCCATAACATAAAACGACCGGGACTAAAATATCAATACATTTTTCTGTTCTTTATGACTTTTAAGGAGCAAGCCATTCCGGCCTTTGACCATACTCCCATTCGCCTCCGGCCGCGACCTCCCAGTTGGCAAGCGCTATGCCAAGGTCTATGTCGCTCTGCGAATTTTCTTTAATTAAAGATGCTGTAACGGAAGGAGATTCTTCACCCGTTGCACCATTGATTCTAATACGTACCGGATGCCTGTTCATGGCTGAAGGAGCACAAGCTACAGCTTCAAGTGGTGTTATAAGCTCAGGCCATTTTTCTCGCACAGTATCAAAAGGAAGAGAATCCTTACCAAGTACTTTTTCAGCAGATGGACGAATGTTGCTACCGGCTATCTTGCGCATCATGCGTGCCATGAAAGTCGTTTCTCTCTCTTCAGGATAACCGAAGAGTACAATGAAAGGGAGACGCCACGTCACACGCATCTGGGCTGCTATGCGCGATGCCTTAAATGTTCCGCTGACGAAACATGTGCCAAGTCCTAAGTTAACTGCTTTCAGCGCGAACATCTCGGCCCAATATCCGGCTCTCTGCAGACAGTCATCATAACTTGTATCTACAACGCAGGCAAGGTAATTGACCGCGTTGTGAAACATTCCGTAAGATGCGGTAAAACCTTTAAAAGGAGCATCATCGTTCAGTTTCAGCTGAAAATGAATGGCGGCATCTCTGCTGGTGGCGTATGAGATTTCAGAGCGTAACGCCGTGAGGATGCGCTCCCCAGGCTGTTTTGCCTGAAAGGAGCGCACCGAATGGCGTTGGAACAGAGCTTCTAAAAGCTTTTGGTCGGGATTAATCGTCATAATTGATTTCGTAGCCGTCGAGCCAATCCATAGTGGCTTTGATATAGTCGGCCATAACAACATCGTCTTCCACGAACGGAACTACCTTGCGGTAATCATTCAGGAAGGATTCGATTACAGGCGAACTCTTCATGGGACGACGGAACTCTACTCCCTGAGCAGCATTAAGCAGCTCTATGGCGGCTATGTACTTAAGGTTGTTGATGATTTTATGCAGCTTGGTTCCTGCGTTAGCGCCCATGCTCACAAGATCTTCCTGACCATTGCTGGAAACGATGCTGTCGCAGGAAGCCGGCCATGCATACATCTTGTTCTGGCTTACTACCGATGCAGCAGCATACTGCGGAATCATGAATCCGGAGTTCAGCCCCGGGTGTGCCACTAAGAATTCAGGCAGTCCGCGGTTGCCAAGAATAAGCTGAGCCACACGACGTTCAGAAATGTTTCCGAGTTCTGCAAGAGCCACACCCATGTAGTCGAATACCAGAGCAAGAGGTTCGCCATGGAAGTTGCCGCCGCTTACTACCATGTCTCTTGCCGGAAATACAGTAGGATTGTCAGTAACGGAATTGACTTCGGTATGGATAACGCTGGTAACGTAGTTCATGGCATCGCGTACAGCTCCATGTACCTGAGGTATGCAACGGAAAGAATACGGATCCTGAACAGCCTTGTCTTCATTATAGATGATTTCGCTGTCCTTGAGGATCTGGCGCATGATGAATGCTGTCTTTGCCTGACCCTTATGCGGTCTTACCTGCTGTATGCAAGCCAAGAACGGATCTATACGGCAATTGAACGCCTCCATGGAAATACCGGCGAAAAGGTCGAAGCATTTCACCATCTTCCAGCCGTCTATAAGAGCCTTGATGCCGTTGGCGCTCATGAACTGAGTGCCGTTCAGCAATGCCAGTCCTTCCTTGGATTTCAGGGTAATAGGCTTCCAACCGAAGATATTGAGTATCTCGGCACCTTTCATGCGTTTTCCATCATAGATAACCTCACCTTCGCCGATGAGCGGGAGGAAGAGGTTGGCAAGAGGAGCAAGGTCGCCGGATGCACCGAGTGAACCGCGGTCATAGACAACGGGGTAGATGTCGTTGTTGTAGAAATCGAGTATGCGCTGCACAGTTTCTACCTGCACTCCGCTGTATCCCATGCTCAGGGCATGAGCTTTGAGCAGAAGCATTATCTTTACGATGACAGGGTCTATCATCTCGCCTATGCTGCAGGAATGGCTCTTGATGAGGTTTTCCTGCAAGGTGCTGAGGTCGGATGAAGATATACTTGTGGAGCAGAGGGAGCCAAAGCCTGTGGTGACACCATAGATCGGTGCCTCGCTGTCCTCGGCTTTGCGGTCGAGATAATCCCGGCATTCCTGAATCTTGGTACGTGCCAGATCCGATAACTGCAGATGGGCGTGGGTCTTGAGAAGCTCCTCTATCTTGTTATAGTGAAGAGCGGTAGAGCCTATTTCGTAAATATGGTCGCTGTTCATAAAAGTCGGTTATATCTTGACAGAGTTGAGAAGATTCTGTTCCATTTCCACGGCCTCTTTCTGGAGGCTGTCGCAACGTGCTGCAAGTTCGCCTGCTACGTTGGCGTCGGAAAGGGAGGATATGTTGATGCGGCAGTTTAGAATAGCACCTAAAGCGGCTGTACGGGCACACATCATGGCCACACAGGAATCTGTGATTGCATTCTGATTGCCTTTTGCTGCTACTTCTTTTATGTAAGGCATGATGCCCACTGCTCTCTCGGCAACGCTCAGCGGCACTTTAGCGGCATGAGTAAGACCTTTCTGTATGGCCTCAGTGCGCACTTTCTTCTCTTCATCGCTTTCCTTGGGAAGTTTATAGGCATTGAAAACCTGGTCGTATGCCTCGGCATCTTCTGCTATGGCATCGAGGAGCGAGTCCACAGCGTTACCGAAAATGGGAGCCATTGCCTCCATTTCAGGTTGTACCTCTGCATATTTCTTGCGACCTATGGTAAGGCCTGTGACCATTTTGCCTAAAGCGGCTGCCAAAGCACCTACCAATGCTGATACGCTACCTCCGCCGGGCACCGGATCCTTGCCGGCTGTAACGGAAATGAATTCCTCTATATTGATTTTCTTGTAGTCCATGGTATTTGTTTTAGAATGTTTTGTGGTAAAAAGAAGGGGAAAGGTCGACGACTCCTTTTCAAAGTCGTCGACCACTATAATCAGAATGTTCTCATACCCTGCTGGAATGTAGCCTTGACGCAGTTCATGCCTACGTAATAGGGGAGAACGTTGTAGTTATCGAAGCGCAATACTGCAATATCGGCGAGTTTACCTTCTTCGAGAGAACCTGTCTCCTCGGCGAGGCCGAGTGCTGCGGCGCCATTGAGGGTAAGTGCCGTTATCACTTCCTCCACACTCATCTGCATATAAATGCAGGCCAAGGCTATCGTCAAAGGTATTGAACCTGAGAAACAAGAGCCGGGATTGAGGTCCGTTGCGAGTGCTACCGCACACCCTGACTCAATGAAGTTGCGTGCCGGGGCATACGGTTCTTTAAGTGCGAAAGCGGTGAGAGGTAACAGAGTCGCCA
>CAJMDR010000113.1 GCA_905212215.1 uncultured Porphyromonadaceae bacterium | reverse complement strand
CGTGGGCCAAGGATCGGTTGTCGGAATAATAAGAATCATAGAATCATGGTGTGTCATAAAGGCGCATCTGCGGTACCTCTGGAACCTGATGAAGCAACTTCTTTTTTGCATTATTGTCGGGGAGTATAAATCTAAAATAATGTAAAAGGTGTTATAAATATGGTTCAATATCTCACCTGGTCTGTGTAACGGTTCAGGTAATGCCCAAATAGGGTATTGAACCACCTGCTTATCAGAAACAAAACCGTCATGAGCCATCATCCCGATACCGACATCACCAGGCACTCCGAAACGGATGCCCCCAACCCCGAAATCCCCGCCATCGAAGTGACGGAGACGGTTGATGCTAATGATAAAAACGATGAAAGCGGCGAAGACGGTTCAGGGAAGAAACCGAAGAAACATCTTATAAAGAAAACCTGGTTGCGCCGGACACTGAAATGTCTGGGCATGTTGCTTATTGTCATATTGCTGCTGCCTGTACTGGCTTATGTGCCACCTGTCCAGACTCTTCTTAAGAATGTAGCTTGTAAAATGCTATCGGAATCCACAGGTATGAAAATCAGCATTGACCGTTTTCGGTTGCGGTTCCCGGTGGATGTGAGTCTTGACGGGCTGTGTGTGATAGAGGCATCGGGCGACACCATGGTGCGTGCCCGAACCGCCGAGGTGGACGTAAAGCTGATGCCTTTGCTAAAGCTTGATGTGCAGGTGAAGAAGCTCAGACTGGAAGAGGGATACTATCGTATGCTAAGCGCCGACTCCTCAATGACCCTCAAAGTCTATGCCCCTTTTTTCGAAGCCTCCCCCGGTACTTCGGCAAACATAGCTCAGTCGCTTATCAATCTTGACGAAGTGACCTTGCGTGGTGGCCGACTCGACCTCTTTATGGACGTATGGAAGTCGAAACCCACTCCACCTACCCCCGGAGTGTTCGTGATAAAGGCCCGTAAGCTTCATTTGCAAGATTTTACTTTCAGCATGTCCATGTTGCCTACCATCGATTCCCTCGGCCTCACTGCCAAGAAGCTGGAGCTGGAGGGCGGTCTGGTGGATCCGCGCAAGAATATAATAGAAATACAAAAAGCACATCTGGCAAGCGGTTCCGCCACATATATCACCCCTACGACGGAATATGTCAGGACGCATCCTGCTCCACCACCATCGCCATATCCGTCGAAGCCGATGATAATCCGGGCCGCCAATATTGGACTTAGCGACTTCGCAGGTCTCTATGCCACTAAAGGCGCACGCCCACAACCCGGCTTCGACCCGGCATATATGCAGTTTACAGGTCTGACATTAGAGATTGAGGATTTCTTCAACGAACAGACCGTAGTGCGCCTTCCTATAACGAAATTAGAAGGTAAGGAACGCTCAGGGCTGACAATTACATCGGGCGAAGGTACTGTCGCCATAGATTCAGCAGCGATAGCATTGCGACAGCTTAAGGTTACCACAACAGCCTCGAATCTTCAGGCCGACGCTCATATTTCCATGGGTTCCATGGCATTAGAACCGAAAGCCCCGTTCAGCCTTAAAGGAAAAATGCTCATAGGCCTGAGCGATGTAGAGGCATTCATGCCCACCATGGGAAAAATGCTTCGACCGTTGCGTCGTTACGGACATTTACAGGCCGATATAGATGCTTCCGGAACATTGTCGGCCATAGCGGTGCCGAAGCTGGATCTGCGTATGCCCGGCTTCCTTATCCTTCAGGCCAAGGGTAGGGTTGCCAACGCAATGGATTTCAAACGCCTTGACGCCAATCTCGACTTCTATGGCAGCCTGATGGCACCGTCGCCGCTACAGGTCCTGTTGCAATTCAAATTCTTTGACCTCCCTCCGTTTACCATAAAAGGGAACGCCACAGCACGTAACCAGGAATACGGTGCCAATTTCAACCTCACCTCGCCGATTGGCGATGTTGTGGCCGAAGGGCGTGTGGGACTCAATTCTGAGTCTTATTACGCTGACATTGACATGCGCGACCTTGACGTGTCGAAATTCGCTCCCGAGGCAGGAGTGGGTCGGCTTACAGGCCACTTCACGGCCAAGGGCGACGGCTTCAACCCTACGGTAAGGGGAGCTGACACCGACATAGACCTGAAGATTGACAGGGTGGAGTACAACCGTTATCCATTAACATCCATCCTTGCCAAGGCTACGTTACACCACGGTGCTTATGACCTTGACCTGACCAGCGACAATGCCGCACTACCAGGTAAGGTGGTCTCTTCCGGCACATTGCAGCCGACATTATATTCAGTGGATATGACAGCGGACATTTCCAAGCTTGACATGCATCTTTTAGGTTTGTCGCCAGACACTACCGAGGCAAGGGGCGTCTTCACCCTTCAGGGGACTTTGAATCCCGACAGACTGTTGTGTGACCTGAAACTTGCCGGCAATGACCTGTACTACCGAAGCGGCTCTACCGTCTATGACATTCCCGGCGCCATAGAAGCAGCGTTGCTTTCGCAGACCGATACCGTTCATGCACAGGTGGATGCCCGCGGACTGTATTTTGACTTCGGCGCCCCGCAGAGCATGAAGAGCCTTATGCCACAGATGGAGAAGGCGATGACGGTGCTGGTACGCCAGGTGGTAAAGGACAAGAAACTTGACATGGAGGCTCTGCAAGCGGTGCTTCCCGACTTCGACATGCAGTTACGTGCTGATGGCAACGGCATAGTGAGCGACCTTCTGCGTCCTTCGAACCTTACCGTCGATTCTATCAGCGCCAACATCAACAATCACGAGAAACTGCTTGCCGACGCCTATGCGTTGCGGTTTTCCACCGCTACCATGACCCTCGACACTCTAACCGCCAACCTCAGCGAACGTGGTCAGTTGCTGGATTATGTACTCCACATGGGCAACGGAGCGGGGCCTATGGAGGAATATGCAGACGTCAACCTTCGCGGATATGTAGGCCAGCAACGTCTGGCGGCGTTTCTGCGACAGAAGAACATCAAGGGCGAGACAGGCTACAGACTCGGTCTGACGACTTATTTCACCGACACCCTGATGACGGTGCATTTCACGCCGTTACGCGCCATCATAGGCTATCTGCCCTGGACCTTCAACGACGACAACTATATCAGCTACAACATGAAGGACCATATCCAGGCCAATCTGTCGGCACTGAGCAAGGAGAGCAAAATCAGCGTCAAGACCATTCCGAGACCAGGCAAACTGTTGCCGATGCTTGCTGTGCAACTCTATAACATACGTCTGCAGGACTTTATGTCAATGGTCCCCGGCGCTCCAGAAATTTCCGGAATCCTCAACACCGACATCAATCTTGTCTATGAAGACAAGGCTTTTACCGGCGAAGGAACGCTCGACCTCAAAGGATTTGAATATGAAGGGAGGAAGGTGGCTGACTTCAATGGGAAGTTCAATGCCGGACTTGACCTTAACGGCAACACCACTGCTCATGCCAGCCTCGACATAGACGGTCATCGTGCTATGGACTTCAGCGGCACCCTCGCCAAGACCGAAGGCGGAAGCCTGGAGCCTACCAATATGAAACTGGATATGGAAGATTTCCCGCTTTCATTGGCTAATGCCTTCCTGCCGGCCGACATGGCCCAGGTAACAGGGCGACTCAAAGGTTCCATGTCCATGACCGGGAGTCTTGCCTCTCCGGTTCTCAACGGTACCATACGTTGTCACGGCGTGAAAGTGCTCATTCCAATGATGGCGGGAACGCTGACGTTGGATTCGGTGCCGCTTACAGTGGAGAACAGCAAGGTTACTTTCGAGGACTTCGATATATTCGGCGCAAAGAATTCGCTTACGCTGAATGGCACCGTAGATGCCACCAAGCTGTCGGATACCAAACTCGACCTCAGTCTTACCGGCAACAACTTCATGCTCATCAACAACGACAAGCGTGCACGCAGCCAGATATACGGCAAGATACTTCTTAATGCGAACGCTACCGTACAAGGTCCGGTGAATTTCCTTGATGTCAAGGGTAATCTGTCGGTACTCAACGGCACCAATTGCAGTTATACCCTGAGCGAGGTTCAGCAGATGCAGCAAAGCCAGAACAGCGATGTGGTTAAGTTCGTACAGTTCAACGACAGCCTATTAGTAGCGCAGGCCGACTCCCTGGCACGTTCTGCCATGATGCGTATCTCTGCGGGCTTGAACATCTCCAACGGTGTGCAGGTGACCATCAATCTCAACAACAACGGCACTAACTGCGTACAGCTTTCGCCCTACGGAAACCTGTCGTTCTTCCAGAACTATATGGGCGATATGCGTCTCAACGGCCAGCTGAACCTTGGCAACGGTTTCGCCCGCTACGCCATCCCGGCAATAGGGGAAAAGCGGTTCGACTTCATGCCTGACAGTTATGTACTCTTCAACGGCGACATAATGAATCCCACACTGCACATCATGGCGCAGGACGAGATGAAGTCTGTAGCGAATACCGGAGGCAACTCCAGCAGGGTACTTAACTTCCTTGTCACCGTTTCCGCCACAGGAACTCTGTCGCGCCCCAACGTGCTGTTTGACCTCAGCACCGACGATGACATTTCCATAGAGAACGAACTGCAGAGCATGAGTGCTGACCAACGTTCCAACGAGGCCATGAACATGCTTCTCTATGGCCGCTACATGGGTCCCGGCTCAGGGTCATCGGGCGGTGCCGGAGGATTCGCTACCAACGCGCTATACGGATTCCTGGAGAGTCAGCTGAACAACTGGGCGGCAAACAATATTCGCGGTGTGGACCTTTCGTTCGGCATAGACCAGTATTCCACCACCACCAACGGAAGGGAAGGCACTTCAACATCCTATAGCTATCAGGTGAGCAAGAGCCTGTTCAACAACAAGTTCAAGATAGTAGTGGGCGGCAACTACAGCACCGACCAGAACTCGGACCAGGACATAGCCGAAAACCTCATCAGCAACATCTCGTTCGAGTATATGCTTCGCCAGACCAATTCCACCAGTATGTATGTGAAACTGTTCCGGCACACCAACTATGAATCCATCCTGGAAGGCGAGATTACAGAGATGGGCGTTGGCTTCGTGATGCAGCGCAAGCTGTCGAACCTGAAACAGCTCTTCAGCTGGCTCAAGCGCAAACGGAGGCAGAACAAGAAACAGGGTATGCCTGATCCTCCCACACCCACTGTTACCAAGCTCCAGAAAGAGCAGAACGAGGCGGCTCCGGCCGACACAATAAAACTGAATCCATGAAAGGCAAGCTACATAAAATCATGCGGCTGTCGCTGCCTTTGCTGGCACTGGCCATAGCGGTTTCCTGCTCCACCACACGAAGGCTTGGCGAAGGTCAGGTACTGTATACGGGAGTGAGCAAGTTCAATGTCCGTACACCCTCCGACAGCGTCAAACTGCCGGGAGAACTCAGCAGCAACCTCGGCACCATCATCAACGTGAAGCCGAACAACCCGTTGTTCTCGCCTTATGTGCGTACTCCCTTTCCTGTCGGTTTATGGGTATATAATAACTGGAATGATTCGGCGGGAGGCATAAAAGGCTGGCTCTATCGAAAATTAGTTTCGCAGCCGGTTCTTATAAGCGATGTTCGCCCCGAAGTGCGCGTAAAGATGCTGGAACAGGAACTGGATCAGAACGGTTATTTCAACTCCTCGGCCACCTATGAGCTTAAGCCTGACAAACGCAACAGCAAGAAGGCAAGGATTATCTATAATGTCAGCACAGGCAATCCTTATCCGCTGGATTCCATAATCTATCTTGACAAAGCCGACGAGCCTGTGTCGCAGTTCATTGACTCCCTCGCCCGCAAGAACAAGTATCTGAAGCCGGGATCCATATTCTGTGTGGATTCGTTGGAGACATGCCGGGTGGACTTCACCAACCGCCTTCGCAACCGCGGATTCTATTATTTCCGACCTGAATACATCGAGTTCCTTGCTGACTCCACCATCCACAAGGGAGCCATAGCACTCAAGCTGACTCTGGCAAGCAATATACCTCCCGTTGCCCTCAGGCAATACAGGACAGGGAATATCTATACTGTGCTCAACCGGAGGTCGAAGAATAATCCGGGTTATCCCGACACGCTAGAAACCTCCAAAGGTCTGCTGACAGTGATGCGGCCTCAGAGAGTGCGCCCCAACATGATTACCTCGGCCATATCGTTCCGCAAGAACAAGCTTTTCTCCGTTCGCGACATGGACCGCACACAGACAAGGCTCTCGCGGCTCGGGATATTCCAGAGCATAGAGATACAGCCTATTCCCGCTGATACATCGGCGAAAAATCCTTTGCTCGACGTTTATATCAACTGCCGTTACGACCGTCCCATGCAGGCTTCCATAGAGGTGAACGCCTCATCGAAGTCAAATTCATACATAGGCCCGGGACTCATCTTCTCTTTGCGCCACAACAATATCTTCGGCGGTGGCGAGAAACTTACTCTGAGCCTGAATGCTGATTATGAATGGCAGACAGGAAGCGGTCGGTCATCGGTATTCAACAGCTATGAAGTGGGCCTCCAGTCCACACTCGCCTTTCCCCGTCTATTGGCTCCGGCATTCGTGCGCAGGACACGCAGGGAGCTGAACTGGACAACGATTACCCTCGGAGCAAGCGTACTGAACAGACCTCACTATTTCAAGATGGCACAGTTCAATACCTCCTATGCCTATTCATGGAACTTCTCGCGGCGGGTGACCAATAATTTCACACCGTTCAAGCTTACATACACCAAACTGCAGCACACCACTCCGGAATTCGACAGCATCATGGCCGCCAATCCTGCCATAGCGCTGAGCTTTCAGAGCCAGTTCATTCCGCAGATGACCTATACCTACAATCTGTCGAAGTTCTTCGAGCGGGAGCGCATCAACGGTATTGATG
>CAJMDR010000112.1 GCA_905212215.1 uncultured Porphyromonadaceae bacterium | reverse complement strand
CTGCCTGCCTTAACTCAATACCCTCCATGGCGGCGCCCTGAACCTTTCTCCTCGCCACCGCCATCATACCCTCGCTGAGGTCAATGCCTGTAATGGGAGCTTTTGGGAAAAGGCGGCGCAGATGCATCGCCACATCGCCGGTACCGGTCGCCACATCGAGCAGAGGAGCGTCGCAGTCACCCAGGGCAGACTTCAGCCCCTTCAGGGCATAGCTGCGCCAGTGGAGGTGCATGCCGAAGGTCATCAGCGCGTTCATGCGGTCGTAGGCGGAGGCGATGTTGTCGAACATCGCCTCTACCTGCGGCGTCTTTTCGCCTGATGCGTAAGGGTTTATCTCAGTAACGGAACGTTTTGCCACAGCCGGGTCAGGGGTTCTGCTCCAGCCAGAGGCGGCAGTTGGTGTCGATGCGCGAGGCGGCGTCGTCCTGCATGGGGGCAGGCTCGAACTTCAGCCCCGTAACATGCTCATACAGCTCTATGTAGCGGTCGGAAACGCTGCGGCAGTATTCGTCGCTCATGAAAGGTACCTGCTGGCCTTCCTTGCCGGTAAAGCCCTGTTCTATGAGCCATTGGCGCACGAACTCCTTGCTGAGCTGGCGCTGAGGCTCACCCTTTGCGAAGCGCTCGGCATAGCCGTCGGCGTAGAAATAGCGGCTTGAGTCCGGAGTATGAATCTCGTCGATGAGGATGAGCTTGCCGTCGACCAGACCGAACTCATATTTGGTGTCCACGAGGATAAGGCCGCGTTTCCCGGCCATTTCGGTGCCACGGCGGAAGAGCGCGAGGGCTGCCTTCTCCACCTGTTTCCAGATTTCGGCGTCCACTATTCCCTGGGCCACTATCTCCTCGGCGGAGATGTTCATGTCGTGCCCTTCGTCGGCCTTTGTGGTGGGAGTAATGACGGGCTCCGGCAGTTTCTGGTTCTCGCGGAGCCCTTCGGGAAGCGTCACGCCGCATATGCTGCGTACTCCCTTGGCATATTCTCTCCAGGCGCTTCCGGCGAGGTATCCGCGCACTATCACCTCCACCTTAAGCGGTTTCGCCAGCAGACCTATGGTGGCCATAGGGTCGGGAGTGGCGAGCTTCCAGTTGGGGATGATGTCGGCGGTGGCGTCGAGGAAATAAGCGGCTATCTGGTTCAATACCTGACCTTTGCAGGGTATTCCTTTGGGCAGAACAACATCGAAGGCCGAGATACGGTCGGTGGCTACCATGAGGATACGGTCGCCGATGGTATAGGCGTCGCGCACCTTGCCATGATACTCGGCTGTCTGGCCGGGAAAATGGAACTTGGTTTCTAACAGTGGCATTTGAATATGACTTATATGACTTATCCGGCTTACAGGATTCAAGAATCCAACAAGCCTTGTAACCGATTATATGTACTTTTCTCCGAACCGCATACCCACCTCGTTCACAATCTGCTTCACCTTCTGTTCCTGGTCTATGGGATAGATGAGCAGCGCGTTGTCGTTGTCGGCCACTATGTAGCCTTCCAGCCCGGCGGCCACCACGAGTTTGTCGCCTTGCACGGCAAAGACACATTCCTTGCAGTCCTGGGCCAGCACATTGCAGTTCTGGGTAACGTTTCCTTCGCGGGTACGGGGGCTCATCTCATGCAGCGAGCGCCATGTGCCGAGGTCGCTCCAGCCCAGGTCCACGGTCTTGACATAGACGTTGGGAGCCTTTTCCATGATAGCGTAGTCCACGGAGTTGGAGGGTGCCGAGGGGTATGCCCGCCCGATGAACTCCATCTCCCCGGGAGTGCCGTAGAGGTTCTCGCCTTCGGCGAAGACGGCTCCTGTTTCGGGGTCGAGGGTGGCGAAGGCACGCAGAATGGCGTCGGCGCGCCAGAGGAAGATGCCGGAGTTCCAGAAGAACTCGCCGCTCTGCACGAAGAAGGAAGCCATCTGCAGGTCAGGCTTCTCGTTGAAGCTCTTCACCTTCAGTATGCCGGGCCATTCCTCTACGGGCGCACCCTGCTGAATGTATCCATAGCCGGTATTAGGTCCGGTAGGCTTTATGCCGAGGGTGAGGAGGGTTCCTGTGTCCTTGATGAAGGCCACCCCTTCCGCCACGGCGTCGAAGAAAGCCTGTTCACGCAGAATGAGGTGGTCGGAGGGCATGGTAACGATGGCCGCCTTGGGGTCCTTGGCGGCGATGTGGTGAGCGGCCCAGCAGATGCAGGGCGCGGTGTTGCGTCGTGCCGGCTCGCTGAGGATGTTCCCGGCGGGAATCCAGGGTAACTGCTCGGCCACCAACGAGGCGTAGGCGGCATTCGTCATGAGCAGTATGTTCTCCGGAGGAACCAGAGCCTTTGCTCTCTCGGCGGTGGTCTGGAGAAGCGATTTCCCGGTGCCGAAGAAGTCGATGAACTGTTGCGGCTTGTCCTGGCGGCTGAAGGGCCAGAAGCGGCTGCCGACGCCGCCGCACATTATAACGCAGTAGGTATGTTCGAGAGACATGGTTTTCAGGGGGTTATGCCCGGATGGGAGGTTAAGGAATTTAAGTAATTACAGGGGGCAGGGATGGGTGAATCATACCGGTTCCTCCTTGAACTGATGCTTCACACCCTCCACGACGTTGAGGATATAGTCGCCCAACTTCTCCGCCTCGCCGATAAGGTCCATGAAGAAGATGCCTTCCTGGTAGGAGTACTTATGGTCGTTGATGTTGGAGATATTGTCGTCGCGCAAGCGGTTGCGGTAGTTGTTTATCTCGCGTTCGCGGTTATAGGCGTCGATTACCCTCGACTCGTCGGGTGCCTCCAGTTCACGCAGCAATTGCAGCATGTTGGTCATGGCGCCGTCCACAAGGCGGAACATTCCTTCGAGCTGCGCCAGCACCCAGTCGTCGAACTGAACCTTGTTCTGGTTCTTGCGGTTCAGGGTCTTGGCCACGTTCATGCAGGAATCGGCAATGGACTCTATTTCGGAGATGATGCGCAGCATGCTGGCAATCTCCTTCTTGCCTTCGGGCGAGAGCCTGCCCTCCGCGACTTTGTTCAGGTAATGCCCTATCTCCAGCTCCATGTGGTCGGAGATATCCTCGTATTTCTCTATACGGTTGTTGTTGTCGATGTACTGCTGCGAGTCGGAGGTGGAATGGAGCATGATCTCTGCCATGCCAATCATCCGCTGCACCCTCTCGCCATACACCACAATCTCTTTCTGTGCCTGGGCAAGATTAAGCTCGGCGGTTCCCAACAGACCGCGGCCGATGTACTTGAGGGTGAACTCCTCGTCGCTGTCGCGGTGCTTGGCGGGCATGATCCAGCATACCACCTTCACGTAGAGCTTGGTGAACCATATCATCACCAGCAGGTTGCAGGTATTGAATACCGTGGGGAACATGGCGAGGCCGAAAGCCACGGCAGCCTGGTTGAAGCGGATTGGCTTACCTGCCTCGTCGAGCAGTGTGGAGCCGCTCATGGCCATTTCCTGCGCACGGTCTATGTCGCAGGGATCTATGCCCATGCAGGCCTGCGAGATGTCGCCCACAAGGTGCACGAAGGGATAGAATATGAACAGGACTATTATGGAGCCGATGACGTTGAAGAGCACATGCCCCATTGCAGTGCGTTTGGCGGCGAGGTTGCCGCTCAAAGATGCTAAGATAGGGGTGATGGTGGTGCCTATGTTTCCGCCTAAGATGACGGCGCAGCCGAGGGTGAAGGAAATCCAGCCCTGAGAACACATTATAAGTGTGACGGCGAAGGTGGCGGCCGATGACTGCACTACCATCGTCAGCACTATTCCCACTACAAAGAAGATCAGCACGGAGCCTATGCCGAGCTGAGTATAGTCGCGCAGGAAGGAGAGCATCTGGGGATTCTCCTCCAGGTTAGGCACGAACTGGCTTATGAGGTCCAGACCCATGAAGAGGAAACAGAACCCTGCCAGGAACTCTCCCATGCTCTTGTAGGTGCTTTTCTTCATGAACATCAGCGGCACCGCGACGGCGAAGAGCACCAGGGTGTAGGCCGAGATGTTCACCTCGAAGCTGAAAGCCGAGATAATCCAGGTGGTTACCGTCGTTCCTACGTTAGCGCCGAAGATTACGGCCATAGACTGCGCCAGCGACATCAGGCCGGCATTGACGAAGCTCACCACCATTACGGTGCTTGCCGAAGAACTCTGTATCAGCGCCGTGATCAGCACACCGGTAATGACACCAGCCCAACGGTTCTTGGTCATGATGCCTAAGATGTTGCGCAGCCTGTCGCCGGCAACTTTCTGCAAGCCTTCGCTCATTACCTTCATGCCGTAAAGGAAGAGGCAGACGGCACCGAGGAGGCTCAGAAAATCAAGTAAAGTGTAGTCCATTGTATTCAGACAACTCTGCCATCCGCGGAAGGCAGGGGGTTAGACGCTGCAAAGTTAACGAAATTTTTTGAATTGGCACCGCGGGGAATTTCGGGGCTGCGGGTCAGTTCAAAAGAGGAACAGCAAAAAGAAATCCAGGGAGTTCAGTGAGTTTTTAAGGAGTTAAGAACTGGAGAATTTAAGGGGTTACAGTGGTTACTGACATGGAGCAGGCAATAAGGGCACATCCCGATTAAGTTTATTTAACATTTGATTTTTGTTTATATCCGAAATTGTATTTAACTTTGCCGCACTTATCGGAAACAAATCCTTTTCTTTTGGCTACCGTCTATACCTTGAAAAGGATTCCGATATGTAAAACGCATCTAACCCCGTAAATAAGTAATGGATTCAACTACCTTGAACATAATGCGGCTTAACCTCTACCTGAAATGCCGGAGGGCAGTTCGGGCGAGAAATAATACGCATATATGACGGTAGGGAAAAAAGACAAGCAGTCGGCCTACGGGGGCAACCTATTGAAAAAGCTACCCGGCCTGAACTGCTTACAAAATATATCACTAATGACTTTTCAGACACAACAAGAACAACAGCAATAAAGCAAGAAAAGAGAAAAATGGATTGACCCCTGACCAATTATTGGTCAGCAGAAGCGGAGCCACTCGTGAGAGCAGCACCGCTTTTTGTTGTGGAGGACGCAGAGTATGCTGACTCACGCAGAGTATATCGAGTGAGGTTAAAAAGAACAGCAAGCCCATCAATTCATCAACACTCAAAAAGAGACAAAAAGATTTTTTGCATAGGTTGGAATTTTTTATTAACTTTGTGCATTGAATACCCTCATCGGTCTTTCAATCCACCTAACAACTAAAATAACATCAGTGCATCATGCCTCCCAGAAAAGCTCCATCCCGTAATCAGAGCAGAACAACCCGGCGTCAGGCTCCTCATGCCGCCACACGGCGCCAACCCGATAATCATGGCCGTTCTAAAGGCGCTTCGAAAAGTCTCATCATAGGGGGAGGAATAGTCGCTCTGGCAATAATCGCCGCCTTGATTCTATGGCTTAGCGGTGTCTTCAGCAGCAATTACCGCTTCGAGCGCAGCCATCTCGACGCATATCTGCCCACGGAGTCCGACACAGCCACACTGAACTCCGGAGCAGGAGTATATGTGGACTTCAGCAACGGCATGAACTACGCCTACGACACCGAAGGGTCGCGTCAGGCACTGCAGAATGTCATCAACAAGCTTACCGGCCCCGATATGCAGAAGCTGGTGAAATACTTCTCCTTAGCCGACGGCAAGATTGAGCCGCTGAACATGTCGGGCACGGAGATTTACAACCGCATCCTCACTCCCGGCAGCTACAGCCAGGAACAGGCACCCATAGAACAGACCCTGGAGCGCATTCTGCAGAATAACCAGGCGGCCCTGCTGATTTCTGACTTCGAGGAATACAACGGACAGTACATAGTGAAGTCGGGTTATGGCAAGGACTACTTCATAAAATGGCTTCTGCGCGGCAACAACATCACTTTCTACAAGTTCGACTACGAGGAGAAAGGGAAGTCGAAGCATCTGTATTTCAGCGTGTTCGACTGCCCAAACGGAGGTTTGACGGCGATGGTTGACGCCGCCATGATGCCTCTCATGGTTCAGGATGAGGCCGAACGCTATGTGCTCGCCTCCCCGTCGGCAAGCTACGGCATGCGCAGAGTGGAGAGCGAAAAGGCATATATGTCGGCCAATAAAGGCGGCAACTATCACGACTCGAAGGGCGTGGACAAGGTTACGGCGGGAAGCGAGAACGTATTACCAGCATGTGGGCGAGGCGAATGCCCGCGACAGCCGCAACAACTATGCGTCGCTGGAGAACTACTCCGGAGAAGCGGCCGAGTTCTATCCCATCGGCGTCAAGTCATGGAAGGATGTGCTGACGGCGGCCAAGAGCCTCTCGGACCCTAATGTGAAGGAAGAGGACCGCTATCTGCATTTCCTCACCGGCCTGGCAGTGAACTTCGACACGCAGGATGGCTTCGAGATTGAGCAGGTGGAAGCACGCTGCTTCAACTTCCAGGAGGTGATGAAGGAGTTTGTGGCGGTCAGCAAGAACGACTCGCTGAAGGGCGACGAAGCCCGGAAAGCGATTGCAGGCCTTCCGAAAGCTAAGGAGGTGGAGGATATGTTCACCGCAGAGATTGTTCCGGTACAGCTCCATAACGAGGGCGACGGCTGGTACATGATGAATGTGGACTTCAGCGAGAAGTTCACGGGCGACTTCGGCCAGACAGGCACCACGGACCTTGACCTGCTGCGTCTGAACATTGTGATAGCGAAGGCTACTCCCCGCCTTGACGGGATAGGAGATTTCTTCGGCTGGGACGATAATGAGTCGCTGGCGATTTCTATCCAGAACACGCTTACCGACCCACGCATCAACCCTGAGGGAAATGTGCTGATGAGCTATTTCCTGAAGATAGTGGGGTAAAGCACGCAGAACGGGTATTTTGGGCCTCACGCAGAGGTTAAGGCTCTGCTGACCGCAGCTTCCGCCGAGCGGAAGCCGG
>CAJMDR010000111.1 GCA_905212215.1 uncultured Porphyromonadaceae bacterium | reverse complement strand
TCGGTTGGTTGGTATGGCGTGGGTTGAACTGGAATGTGGCACCGTAAATGCTTTCGTCTGGAAGGAGCGAGACGAGGAGCGCGATGCGGAAGTATTTGTAAGGGGTGCCACGGAAGCCGCGGAGATAATGGTCTTTGCTCGACCATATGAGATGCCAATCAAATAGGTCGCGCGAGCCGTAGAGGACGGATTGCACATGGCCTTTGCGGAAGCGTCCCTGCTGGATTACGGTATCGACGGTCTTGAGGACATCGTGTGCTTCGAGCTTGACAGGCCGGGTTAAAAGGAGGCCATTTGTCTGTTCGCTCCGGGAAAGAGAGACAGACTCACTCTTTGTGGGGAGAGGCTCAGAGCTGCTATTATATGAGGAGAAGTTCAGGAGTGCGCCGTTGTGGTCTATGGCAAGTGCTTCGGGATAGGAGTTGATGCCTTCCTTAATTGAGGAATACATCATTCCCCACTCTTTGGATGTGAGTGAGAAGACGTATGCGTATGTGTAGGCAGGGTTATAGACAATCACCCGCTGATGTACGTAATCATAAAGCATACCGCAACCTGAGACAAACTTCAGGAAGGGAACGACAGGGAAGCATGTGTCGGGTTTATGGCCGAGCATGGAATGCAACTGCTCCATGCCGGGGAGGAGAGAGGCGTTGAACGGCGCTTTGTCGTTGATGCTGTCGGAGATACACTGTGTCTGTGAGCCGGAGAGAAGCATTATGCCGCGGTCGGTGGCGAATAGTACAGCGGAATCCATCTGCAGGGGTTCGGTGCCTTCGAGAATTACATCGCGTGTTATGGGCTGACGTGCTATGTATGAGCCATTAGAGGCGACCTCGAGCGCCCAGACGCCTTCATCGGTGAAAGCGTAGAGAGGGAACTGACCGAACTGACCCTGCGAGAGAGCTTTTGCGGCAGTGGAGATAGCGATGATTTTACCTGTACCGACAGTTGCTATTCCCTCGACTGGGAAATAGAAGGGATTGTTTACCTCGGAGGTGTATATCTTCGAGGCCATAAAGCAGGATAAAGCGCAACCATCGGTGGATTCAGACGACCATGAAGCAGGAGTAGGTTTGCGGCCCATTCCATCCTTGCCGAGATACCAATAGGCACCATTGAGGAAATCGTGTGCGGTTAGGTTGATGAAGTATCTTTGAGAGTCGGAGATATAGAACTCCATCTTATATGCCGAGGCATCGGGGTAGAAGATGTATCTGGGGAAGTTGGCGGCAGGGTCGAACCATGTGTCGCAGTCAGAGGAGCCGTCGCCGACATGTACTGAATAACAACGGACGCCGTTGAGCCGCGTCCATACGGTGATGCGGGTATTGGAGCAGGCTGGACCGTCGGGGTTTCCGAACTGCATTACGGAACGGATGGGGAGCGAAACGGCAGGTGATAAGTTTACTCCGGCGAGACTCAGGCGGGAATTGTAAACGGTCAATGAGTTGGGTATGAGTTTGCAGTGTGACTGATAGTCATCGGTCAGGACGGGCCGAGCGACAAGAGAGGAGAGGTCTTTGGCGATAAACGGCAGACGTGTCATCTCCGACATTGCCGCAAGATTACTGAGGTTTATCTCGGCCACTTTGTAGAAAGTGTGAGCGTCGGCCACATCCTTGTGAAATTCCGGGCGAGGCCGGATGTCGAGGCACTGGAAGTTGTCGGTGTTGTCGGCGGAAGTGCTCAGGTTGCGGGTGTGGTCGACATACTTGGCGTTTATGGTGTTTGCGTAATGGCCTACGAAAGCGGAGGAGAGAAGCTCAGAGCCTTCGGAATAAGTGCAAGCCTGCCTGATTATATCTACAGACCGCGTTACAGGTCTCCATTGTAGATCCTTTGACTGGTCGTAGGTGTAGACTGGTGCTGAGATAAAGACGTCGACACCTTTGACAATATCTGCCCAGTCGGCAAGTTCTTTGAAGTCTGCCGGGATGATTCGGTAAGCGAGGCCGAAAAAGGGGACATCAAGAGTGAGGGTTGCTTCCACCGTATCTTCGGGCTTGGTCGGGGTTCCGCTGTTACTGCTGTATCGTATGAATGGAGGCAGTATGGTGGGTAACATTAGGATGGGAACTGAATGCCAGGAATAGGAGCCATCGTATAGGCGGTAGGCATAACGGATGAAGAATGGCATGTAGAAATATCCTTGCGAAGTAACTTCTTCTGCGATTTGAGACAACAATAGCCCATAGGCCATTTGAGTCAGTTGTGATAGTTCCTCATTGGTGGCCTGTCCGCGCATGCCGTCCCAGAGAGGGCTGCACCGAGCGGGTATTTTGAACTTTTCCCGTTTATCCAGCTCGTCTACACGGTACATGCCGAAGTCGATTGATACGAACGGAGGTTTGTTGCTCAGGCGCTTGTAGCCGTTGTCTTTCCACAGGGCATAGCGTATGCCTTCATCGGTTGCAATGACAAGGGGATTGCCCATGACGGCAATATCGCGTATGCCGTGGAAGGATGCAATAAATGTGGCGGGGGAGGTGTCTTTAATGGCCGGGTCTTTTTTCAGCCAAAATAAGGAGGTCAAGCCGTCGGGACCGTTGCGCGAAATGATATAGTTCTTTTGTCCCGGAACGGAATGTATGAGCATGATGCGTTCTCCTTCCTCGGACAGAGTAAGGACTTTTTCAGGAGGTTGGATGACGTTCAGAGAGCCGTTTTCGGGTATAAGATTAAGAGCGACAGCGAGGTCACCGTCTGGGCATTCATAGTCGGAGGGCTGTGTGGTGTAGCCGTTATATTTTATATCTTTAATCATAATGAGCAGCGGTAGATTATGGTGATGAAAGGCTGATTATTGCGTTCAATGACCTGTCCGCAGGGGCAGCGGAGGCGACCTGTGGCCTGTGCGGCAGAGAGGACTGCGTTTGTCAAGGCTTTGGAGCAGGTACGGAAGGTGCCTTTGCCATTGGCTGTAGCCCATACTTTGCCATCGTGTCGGCCTGTATATGCACCGGCACGCAACTTGACATAAAGATACCATTCGCCGGAGTCATGCACGATGTCGATGACGTCGCCGGGAGCAAGAGCGAGCTTGCGGGCGATGTGTGCGGAAATGTCAATTTTTCCGGAGGGATGGAATGATATGTCGTGTTTTCGCGAGTTATGCAGAAAGCTTTTCATCGTTGGCAAAATTAGGGTTTATAGGCGGTATGTTGGCTTTAAGTTGTGGGAGAGGGATGACCGGGGCCTGAAGGCTTCGGCTTGACCAAAACCGGGAGAGGATAGGGTGAACTCCAGAGGGGAGTCCGGGCCTAAAGGCTCCGGCTTAATCAAAACTGGGAGAGGATAGGGATAAAAGCAGACATGAGAGCCAGAGGTAGATTGGGGTTGGGAACGCCGGAGTTATCCACACCTCCGGCAATTCCCTTTTCCCCGCTCCGTCCCGTGGCAGCCTCCCGACCTTGCGGGACTCTTTCATGAAACGATTTTGTTGTGAAACCAAATCCAAATAAAAACTAACCTAACAAGAGCTGCATGAGGCAGCCATGTAAGAGATGTTATGAGCTGATGAGAGGTTGAGTCGATGTGTCCTTCTCCTTTTCCATCTTCTCCGACGCTTCGATTTGCGCTCTTACGGCATAAAGAGTCCGGGAAACCTGTTGTATGTTCTCTTCCCATTCCGCGGCCATATCGTCCATGTCCTGGTCTTTGACTCCTGCGCCATGCAGCCATTCGTCGTCGAGTTCGAGAGTCAGCTTGATTGGGTGTTGAGTGATTGTGTACGTCTTCATTGTCGTTTGAATTTGTTGGCTTACAGCCGGGTTGATTATATCTTGTTGATTTTTTCTGTCAGTGTTCGCGAAGTTAACTTCGTGAAGTTCCGCCTCCTTCTCCTGTTTTCCGAGGGCGTAGCCGCGGTCGAAAGCGGTACTGAAGATGTCATAACGGCTTACAGGTTGCCATTGCACTTCGCCGTCAAGGTTCTGTTGCTTGTATTCTTCCCAGCACTCGCACTTCTTCTGTTGATATTCTTGGTCTGTCATAATTCAATCTTGTAATTAGCGGGTTTGACATTGGCATGCACGTTCTGATTGCCGTGCATATAGAGTGCGGTTTCCTTGAATCGCTTTATTGTGAAGTTCACATCCTCTTTTTGATGCTCGGAACAGTTGGCGCGGTAGACTGATAGCTGATGCACCATTTTGTCCATAACTTCCATCGGTACGACTATGTAGGGTCTTGCTTGTAACATCATTCCTCCACCTCCTTTCCGATTTCGGGGAAGAGGGATTTGAGCAAGTCCAATCTTCCGTTGTAAAAGAACCATTCCCGGCTTCCCTTATCAGTTCCTCTGTTTTCCTTGCTGTGTTCTTTTAGAAGTTTGCGTACCCGCTCTTTTCCCACAAGCGCGTAGCGACGGAGAAGCCATGTAAGAAAATGGGTTAACTCTCGCGCATCCATTTCCACTACCTCTTTAATCAGGCAATTAGGAAGACTTTCTTTTTCTTCCATCTCCTTGCCTTTGTTTTGCGCATACTCGCGGGCCAGCGCTGTCATTTCTTCCTGTGTCATAAATCGTAAAATTCTTTATTCAGTTCGTTGATGCGGTTGTAGACATATTTTTTGATGACTTCTTGCAACCCTTTGTGGATGCAAAGAGTTGTGCTGAAATAGATATTAAATGTCGGATTCTTTTCGATTTCCCTTTGCGCCGGTCTGAGTTGAGAAAGCTCATTTTCTATCTCCAATGCCCGCTTGAATGTATCCCGTGTCATTTCTCTCTTGCCTCCTTCATTGCGTTGTACAGTTTCTCCGCCTTCTCCACCGCCTCTAAAGTGGTCTTGTATACAAAGGCCAGCTTGAGGCTTATCTGCTCGAAGTCAAAGCCGTTATGTTCCCTGGCCACATCCACCATGCAGGTAGAGAGAAGAGCGTATTTCTTCATCTCTTCAATCTCCGACTTCCGTACCAGCGCCGTGATTTCCTCACGCAGCGCCCGGTATTCCTTACTCATTTCACTCATATGTTTCGTTTGTTATCTGTTTATATCATTTCCGGAACCGGCATCCAGCACAGCACATCCTTCATCTCCACCACTCCATCCATGAAACCCTCGGCCTCACTGTAGCGGTCCACATTGCAAAGCTGCAAGTAACGCCCTTGGTAATACTTCTGATAGCAGAAGAGAACCTTCTGTCCGTCCTCCGGTAGCTCTTTACTTACGTCACGCCATCCGCGCACATACTCCACATCGCCGTCATTCACAGGCTCTTCGCTCCAGGTAACTTCACCCAGCTCGCGGAAGTCCGCACCCTCCGGCACATCCTCTCCGAGGTTGAGCCATATCCTTTCAGGTAAATTCTTCATCTCTCGTTTCATTTATTCCGTTTCTTTCTCCGGGCATACCGTGCGCCCTTGGCGAAGCCCTCCAGGAACGCCTTAGTGCAGGCAGTGTAAACCTCCGGCATGATAAAACACGGGTGAAAGGGGCATTCCCCGCACCGTCTGCTGTTCATATCGGCTATCCGCGCCGCCTCACTCGTCCTCATAATTCCCTGAGTTCCCCGTTTATTAATTTATACCAGGTGTCGGCCTTGACTTTCTCTCCGTCAACCTTTACGGCCTTTACTTCAATAATTTTCCAATCCTCATCTCGCTCAGTAAGCACAAGCCAACAACCCAAAGCCCCTTTTGACTTACTATCTTTCCCAGTGACGACAGCAACAGAATCTTCACCGCTCACGGTTGCCGCTGAGCGGTTTCCGGTGTTGGTTGCCGCTGAGCGGTCTCCGGTGTTGGTTGCCGCTGAGTAGTTTCCGGTGTTGGATTTTTTTGCGTCCTTCCAGTTTACCTTGTCCAGAATAAACTTGACGCCAGCTTTAACAAGACCATCAAGCCCTATCTCTGCCGCTATGTGAATTTTAGACGAGCAGGTCTTGCCTCCATCTGTGTCTATGGCTCCGCTTTGCTCTACCTTGCAGTATCTTCTCTGCTTTCCATTGCCATCGCAGGGTGCATAATAATCCAACACATCCATTGGGTTCTCACAGGCATGGAAGCCACTTTTACAGACTTCCACTTTGCCCTTATGCTCATATTGCTTGCCGACTTCATACTGAAATCCCCGGCAAGTCATATCGCTCTCGAAGCCCTTATAGGCCGTTATCTTCTTTTCTGAATTTTCCATAACTCTTTTATCGTTCATTGTTCATTGTTTATTGTTCATTGTTCATGGTTTATGGCCGCTTCCCAACTCTCCACTCTCGACTCTCCACTCGTCCACTCATTCTCTCACTCCTCCTCCGGCATCTGGTAGACCACCCCTTTCCCAAAGATCACCGCCGCCGAGTGTTCCAGCTTGCAACCCTTGCTCTCACGCCACCCAGGAGCGAAGTACACCGCCTCGCAGTCCATCAGCGCCCGGATGTCGGCGCTGATATAATCCGCATACGTCGGGTTTCCCCCCGCATAGATCTTGAACGGGTTCACCGCCTCGCATCCTATGCAGTTTATGGCCGCCTCCATCCTGGCAGCCTCCTCGCGGGCCTCGCCCTCGTCCCTGCCACTTATCGGCAGCGAAATGTAGATCCTCATATCTCTCAGAATTTTATTTTGTGCCCCCGGCGGGTTCGACCCCGCAACCTTGCCACATTTTACTCGTGGGAGGCATTTGACCCACTGTCTCGGGAGCATTTGCCCTGCCCTGAACCTCACGGCCCGACAGGACTACATAAAAAGAATGGTAATTTAGATCGGGTAAGATCCATGAAGATTATGAACAAAAAGATTACAAACTAAGGGTCTCGTAGTTTTCCTTATCCTCCCACACTCACCCTCTTGAACGCGCCACCTATCCAGCCGCCCGCAAGCAGCATCATTATTCCAAGCACATTCCACCAGATACCATCCGGGTTCTCATTGCAGGCAAAGACAATACCCGCCAGGCACAG
>CAJMDR010000110.1 GCA_905212215.1 uncultured Porphyromonadaceae bacterium | reverse complement strand
AAGGCATTTCAAGACAGTCGGGCATGTGGCAGGCAAACGACGCATCTATTATCGCGGTGCTTATGCCCCCATTCTCCACTACATCCAGCACTGTAACAATCAAGTCTCCGGTACGCCAAGTGAAGGCGCTTCCCGGTTCCATGATAAGATGAAGATGAGGGTAGCGGCTATGGAAATCATTGAGAATCTTTATAAGATGACTGCGGTCATAATCGGCCCTGGTCATAAGGTGTCCGCCTCCCATATTAAGCCATTTAAGCTTAGGAAGCCATTTGGAAAATTGTTCCTCAAACGCTCTGAGCACCTTCTCAAGGTCATAGCTCGAACTTTCGCAAAGTGCGTGGAAATGGAAGCCTTCAATATCTTTTGGTAACTCATCAGGAAGGTCGTTGGCCTGCATTCCGAACCGTGAACCTGGCAGACAAGGATTGTAGATGTCAGTTTCAATGACAGAGCACCGAGGGTTCACACGCAAACCGAAGGATGGCATAGTAGGCAGCTTATTTTCCTGCCTCATCTTCTGAATGGCATCGCGGTGTGCCTCATACTGACGCAAGGAATTAAAGGTGACATGCGAGCAACCTTCTGCAAAAGCCCTGAAGTCAGAATCGCTGTATACCGGAGCAAAAGCATGCACATTCTCGGAAAGATATTCGCGGGCAAGTATCATCTCGTTGAGCGAGCTGGCTGTGGCACCCGCCACATAAGGCTTGATGATGTCGAAAGTGCGCCAGAGAGCGTTGGCTTTCAATGCCATTATAATCTCTACGTCAGCACTTTTTGCCACATCTGTTATCAGCTTCAGATTGCGGCGCAGACGGTCTTCGTAGACCACATAGGCCGGAGTAGGAATATTGTTAGTCTCAGTCATTTTCAATGGTAAGGTTGGCGAAACGGAGTATGATTTTCTTGTTGCCGAAGTCATCGAAATTCACCTCCAGCATAGGTTCTGGATCTTTTATGCAAATTTCAACGGTTCCGATGCCGAACTTGTTATGCCGTATCCTCATGCCCGGTTGGTAAGGCATATCAGCTGGCGTTGAAGACACGGTAGACGGTTTTCTGTCGCGTTTGACAGGAGATAATTTTCTCGGTCTTGCAACAGAATATGAACTGTCATTCCTGAATACATCCTGCCGTCTGTCAGGCATCGTTGGCGTTGAGAAAGAAGTAGGTCTTTGCGAACTGAAGAAAGAACCTCTGCGCCGTATATGCCCTGTGAGATATTGTAAATCAATATCCTCGAGGAATCGCGAGGGAATGGTATCGTTCACAGAGCCGTTGCGGAAACGTTGGTTTGCATAGCTCATCACCACCGACTTACGTGCCCTGGTGATGGCTACATACAGAAGCCGTCGTTCCTCTTCTATTTCTGCCGGTGAGTCAATGGCCATGGCGCTGGGAAAAAGGTTCTCTTCGAGACCTGTTATGAAGACGTGATCGAATTCCAGTCCTTTTGCAGAATGCACGGTCATAAGAGTAATTTTCGATTCATTGTCTTCCTCTTCAGCATCCTGGTCAGTGAGAAGGGAAACCTCACTGAGGAACAGGCCCATATCGCGTTGTTCCTCATTCTCTGACGGCCTTTCTACAAACTCCCTCAGACCACTCAGCAGCTCGCTCAAGTTCTCGTGCTTGCTGATTTCTTCAGGAGTAGAGGAGTGTGCATACATCGCCAACAGCCCTGTACGGTTGTAAATATCCTGACCTAATTCATAGGCATTGACCTTTTCCGCCTCTTTGTGAAAGGCCTCTATCATCTCCGCGAAGGACTTTAGTTTCGTTGCCGTTCCCTTGTTTACTGACAATCCAGTGCCTTCCGGGTTCGACACCACACTCCACATGGGTATGTTCTTTTCCATCGCCAGCGAGCGCACCTTCTTCATAGTTGTGTCGCCTATGCCGCGGGCCGGTATGTTGATGATGCGCCGCAAAGCCTCATCATCGTCAGGATTCACAGCAAGTCGGAAATAGGCAAGAGCATCCTTCACCTCTTTGCGCTGGTAAAATGTAAGGCCGCCATAGATCCGATAAGGGATGGCACGGCGCCGTAACGCTTCCTCCAGAGCGCGGCTTTGCGCGTTGGTGCGATAGAGGATAGCCATATCTTCGAGTGTGCTTCCCGATGACAAACGTAGTCTTCGTGTCACTGCTCCTGCCACGAAAGCCGCCTCCTCCATATCGTTGTAGGCCTCCATTACCTCCAGTTTGTCGCCTGTCTCGTTCTCGCTGTAAACTTCCTTGGGAATCTGGCCTCTGTTATGCCGTATCAGAGAACCGGCGGCCCCTACAATGTTTTTGGTGGAACGGTAGTTACGTTCCAGCTTGAACAGATGCAGGTCGGGATAACGCTCTTTCATGCCGAGGATATTGGCAATGTTTGCGCCTCGGAAAGCATAGATGCTCTGGGCATCATCGCCGACGGCACATAGTCTTCCGTGTGCCTTGGTAAGGCGGTGTACTATCAGGCTCTGGGCGAAATTCGTATCCTGATATTCATCCACAAGAACATACTCGAACCAATGAGAATAATGTTCCGTAAGGTCGGCATTGTCACGCAACAGCACATTAGCATAATACAATATGTCGTCAAAGTCCATTGCTTGCGCCAGACGGCATCGTTGGCAATACATGCGGTAGATACGGCCAAGCATAGGCTGTCCGTTGTGTGTGTCTGCCTGACGGGTACCGGCGTCCGACTCATATTTCTCAGGCGAGATGAGCGCGTTCTTGGCGTTGGAAATAGCGGCTGCTATTGAGGCCGGCTTATATTGCTTGTCGTTGAGCCCGAGTTCCTGGATAATCAGTTTTACCAGCGAACGGGAATCGGTGGTGTCGTAAATGGTGAAGTCATGACGGAAGCCGAGCCTGTCGGCATGACGACGCAATATTCGCAGCAGGATGGAGTGGAAAGTACCCATCCACAGTCGGCGTGCCGCCTCAGGGCTTACCATGGCGGCGATGCGTTCCTTCATTTCTCTGGCTGCCTTGTTGGTGAAAGTAAGGGCCATGATTCTTTCCGGTGCCACGCCGAGATTAAGCAGGTGAGCAACCTTATACGTCAGTACTCTTGTCTTTCCGGAACCTGCGCCCGCTATCACCAGTTCCGGACCGTCGATATATTCTACGGCCTGACGCTGTGCCTCGTTGAGGCTCGCAAGAAGATTCTCGCTCATGATTCTGTGTATTGACGCAGAGCACCGTTATAATCAGGCACTCCGGGCAGGAAATGATAACTGTCGTTGTTGTAGTCTATGGCGCAGCAATAATGTCGCAAGCCATTGCTTACAGTTAGGAAGCGGGCATGTAGAACCATATTGTAACGCACAATCTGGTCAAAGACATTCTGGTCGATGGCTACTGTAGGTGCCTTGTATTCCACTATCATCAGCGGCTCGCCATGTCGGTCATATATAAGCGTGTCGCAACGGCGCCGTGTGCCGTTGAGCTTCAGACTCACTTCATTGGCAACATGCGATGCCGGATATCCGAGGCTTTCTGTAAGCCATGAGGCGAAATGCTGGCGTACATACTCTTCAGGAGTAAGTGCCACGAAACGGCGTCTCAGAGGGTCATAGACTTCAGGCTGTCCCGCTGCGTTCAGTTCTATGCGTAGCTTTGCCGGTGGTAGGCTGAGTGCTGGTCCTTTCAAAATTCTGTCTTTTCTGATTTAGGATCCAATACTGTGTTCAGCAGTCGGGCAAGACGCAGTCCTCCTTTCAGGAACTGTTGTTCCACTGTAGGAGTCCAGTTGGCTATGTAGTCATAGCTGATAACGGTGCCTTTCGGTGTCTTGTCATAGACCTCACTGCATATTAAATATGTATCCTTGGCCCAGTCGTCGATATTGCCGGAGGTGAGTAGAATTTCATCCATAGGTGAAACCCTGTCAAGCTGGTCGGCCCATTCCGTGTAACTCCATTTGTGGGCAGCTTCCGGCAGTCGCGAGTCCCATACACTGTGCAGATTGGTGGCATTGTCAAAAAACTTTACCGGAGTCTTGTTGCCTCCGAGATCGGTGGCATGTCCCAAGTGCATCGGCTGGTGAATGTCGCCGCTGAGGTGGATTACCATCTTCAGGGCGAGAGCTTTCTCATTCTTTGTAGCCTTTGGATTCTGTAATATCGCTAAATTGCGGCGCAGCGCGGTAACGATGTCTCCTGCCTGATGCTGCGGGGCTGTCTCATAGCTCTGGTCTGCGTTAATATTCTTGTAATGCCAGGTCTTGGAATAGTTCAGTTCCGGTGTATGCGAGGCATTGTCAAGCCAGTTTGCCCAATACACAAGACTACAGCCGTCGAGCAAAGAGTCGGCCATAGCCTTTGCCGCCGGGCTGAGGTGACGTTCCGCTATGGCGGCCGTCACGTCATGTCCTTTCTGTCCCCATGCCAGCATGGTGGCGGGCATTGTCAGGGTTGCTATAAGACCAAAAATCGTCTTCTTCATCCTTTAATTCGCTTTCGTAGGGCAAAGTTACGAAAAATTTCATTACCTTTGCCCCTTGGATTCAACTACTGAACATGCTGACAGGTTCAATAAAGACATTCGGGCGTTACTGCCTGTTCATCTGCCGTGTGTTCCATTTGCCCGACAAATGGAGCGAATTTTTCCGTTGCACAATCTTTGAGATAAATAAATTGGGGGTGGGTTCCATTCCCATCACCATCATCATCTCGCTGTTCATCGGTGCCGTAATCGCCATACAGATGCAGCTGAATATTATGTCGCCGTTGATTCCGGCTTACTCCGTGGGTCTTGCCACCCGCGAGATACTGTTGCTGGAGTTCTCGTCGTCAATCCTATCGCTTATTCTTGCCGGAAAGGTAGGCTCGAACATAGCGTCTGAGATTGGCACCATGAGGGTCACGGAACAGATTGACGCCATGGACATCATGGGCATCAATTCGGCAAATTACATAGTACTGCCGAAGATAGTAGGCTTCGTGCTCTTTGTACCTGTGCTGTGCATTCTCAGCATGTTCATGGGTCTCATCGGCGGTTGGTTCATTGCGGAGTTCACCGACATGATTTCCGTGGAGAAATATATCTATGGCATACAGACATTCTTCAATGAATGGTATGTATGGTATGGTATCATCAAGACCTATTTCTTCGCCTTTATAATCACCAGTGTAGCGGCTTTCTATGGCTATTACGTCAATGGCGGAGCCCTTGAAGTAGGTAAAGCGTCTACATCCGCCGTGGTATCGAGTTCCATCCTGATTCTGCTCATGGACGTTGTCCTCACTAAACTTCTGTTGCAATGATTGAAGCTAAAAACGTTAGCAAGTGGTTCGACGGTCAGAGAATACTCTTTGACATAAATGCTGTCTTTGAAACAGGAAAGACGAACCTTATCATCGGCAAGAGCGGTTCCGGAAAGACTGTGTTCATGAAGTGCCTGATTGGGCTTTTTACACCCGAACAGGGCGAAATCTACTATGACGGCAGGCCTTTTTCCGGAATGGATGCAAAACAACAGCGACAGTTACGCACTGAGATAGGAATGTTGTTTCAAGGCTCCGCTTTGTTCGACAATGAAACAGTGCTGGGAAATGTAATGTTTCCATTGAAGATGCTGTCGAAGATGACCACACATGAGCAGATAGAGAGAGCGAAATTCTGTATCGACAGGGTAGGGCTGCACGATGCCAACGACAAATATCCCTCCGAAATTTCCGGTGGTATGCAGAAGCGCGTGGCTATTGCCAGAGCAATATCCCTCAACCCACGATACCTCTTCTGCGATGAGCCTAACTCCGGTCTTGACCCTCAGACAAGCATTCTTATTGACGACCTCCTGAGCGACATCACTCATGAATATGGTATCACTACCATCATCAATACCCACGACATGAATTCCGTGCTCGGAATTGGCGAGCATATCATATTCATCGACAAGGGCAGATGTGACTGGTCGGGCGATGACAAATCCATTTTCCATTCCAAGTCCAGAGCGCTTAACGACTTTGTCTTCGCTTCACATCTTTTCCAGGAGGTAAAACTCTATCTGGAAAGGGATGCAACGGCGAATCCCGGTAAGAACCAGAATACAGACTCGGAGGAAGAGACTGTAAAAAGTTGACTCTCTAATGATATATTATTTCACCGGCAGCGGCAACTCTGAGGCCGTGGCGCTTGCGTTAGGTTCACTGGTAGGAGATTCGGTGCAGAAAGCCGGAGCTTTCTACATAGCCGATACGGAATCTTTAGGGTTCGTGTTTCCGGTATATTCCTGGGGAATAGCTCCTTTCCTGTTGGAATGGATTGGCAGGGTGAAGCTGCCTGATAAGAAACCTTCATACATCTATGCTGTCCTTGATTATGGCGATGAGGCTGGGTATGCGCACAAGATGTTGCGAAAGGCTTTGCTGAAACGAGGCTTGGTTCTGGATGCCGTCTTCGGCGTGAAGATGCCTAATACCTATGTATTGTTACCCGGTTTCAATGTGGATTCCTCAGTGATAGCGGCAGCAAAAGTGGCGGACTCCATTGCATGGCTAAAGAAGACTGCCGAGAGAGTGAAGAATAGGGAAATGAATATCGAAGATGTGTATGTAGGTCCTTTGCCGGGACTGAAATCAGGTGTTATTTTCCCTCTTTTCAAGAAATGGGGCATTTTCCCTTCGCGCTGGCATTATGATCCTGATAAGTGTATCGGTTGCGGACAATGCGCCCATGCATGCCACGTAGGGAATGTAACGATGGTGGACCAGCAACCCATCTATTCGGGAAACGGGAATGATTGCGGGTTATATTTAGGCGGAGGACATCCTCAGTGGGGAAAGAACTGCACTTCTTGTTTGGGATGTTATCATGCCTGCCCTGAACATGCCGTAAGATATGGCCATGATACCATTAAAAAAGGCCAGTGGAGGTTCTGGTTCACTCACGGAAGGCATACTCTTCTTTCAGGAGATAAATAATTTTACTCAATGAAGTTGTTTCGACTTATTTC
>CAJMDR010000109.1 GCA_905212215.1 uncultured Porphyromonadaceae bacterium | reverse complement strand
CGTGATTACCCTCCGCAAACTCACTTCAGTTAACAATCGTTTTTAAACAACCTCTAAAGGAACCAAAGAAACTGACTACCCCTTTGGTATTTTTGGTGCTCTGGTCAATATAAAAGACAGGAGACCGGGAGGAACAGGATATTTTCTATTGTTTGGACAGAAAGACATAAAAACAGATTGGAGAACGGTTTTTCTCCTGTTACTACTGTTCTTCTGTCAAAAATAAACCATAGAACCACGGAACAAAAGAAGACTAACCCTTTGGTATCTATGGTTCTATGGTCAATATCGAAGACAGAAGAACAGGAGTGTTGTGTGGAAAGAAAATTTAAAACGTCTATAGGACATATGATATAAAGCTTAAAAATATTCTATATAACTCATGAAATGTTCTAAATTGCGTGTTATTAAAAAACACATGGAAGCCTTTGTCATGTGAAAATTATTTTGTATTTTTGCAAAGGAAATACAACTTCAATTGTATCAACAGAAATTTAACCTAATAACATTAAACGCAACTCGACTATGAAACGGAATCTTCCTTGTCGACTGATGATACTGGCGGTATTGTTGATTGGCACTGTTTTTGGCATGGTTAATGCTATGGCAGCCACAGGTACTGTGCCTGTAAGACATGGATGGGGAATGGTGTTACCTCAAGCAAGCATTAAAGATCCTGTGCAGAAGGAATTTGTCTTGCCGAGGAAGAATAGCGATGCTGCAAAATCATTGCCACCTTCTGATATTCTTGAGCGTATACGCAAGGAGACTGGAAATCTTTCAATTTATGGTAATGTGGTTTTTTCTTTGACTCCGATGCAGAACAGACGCATTGGTATATGGCGTTTCAATACTTCCGGCCAATTTGACAGTATCTATCCGCACGAATTGGTAAAAGGTGGAACGTATGTTTATTCCGATGGATTGTATTACGTTTATTATTACTACTATCATCCTAACGATACCTTTCATCAACATCCGCTTTTTACCCGTATTGTCTATGACACGGAGACATGGAAACAAGTACCTATGAGAGGTGATAATCTCACATGGGATACTCATCCGTGGATGTTATGTACTAACGGGAAGAGTATGTATGGTTGGTATGGCAAAGAATCGCCATATAAATTCGGCAAGCTGGACCTCCTTACCAATACCTGGACATATATATTAGAAAGTCCCACTGTGTGGGGTGAATGTGCTTTCGGTAAAGATGGTTTCATCTATTGCATCGCTTCAGATGAAAGTGTCTATAAGCTTAATCCCAATAATGGCAACACGGTGAAGATAGGTGATACCGGCTGTGCTGCTTTCTCAAACGCGTCAGGATTAGTTGGAGACGTTAAGTCCGGGCGTTTCTTCCGCACATGTGTGGACGATGCATACCAAGCTTCGTTATATGAGGTAAATCCACATACAGGAATGCTACTAAACTATGTGATTTTGCAAATAGTGAGCAAATATTGGGGTTATATATACCCGGACAAGAGGATGACAAAGTCCCGGCTCCTGTAAGCGAGGTTTCTGTGGAATTTCCCAAGGGAAGCTTGAATGGTACTGTTGACTTCAAATGTCCTGTGACGCTCAACGACAATACAGCCGCATCCGGTAAACTGAATTATACAGTATCATTGAATGAAGTGCCGGTAAAAACCGGAGAGACGGCTTACGGAAGCACAATGAGCATTCCTCTTTCCGTAGATTCGGCTGCAACATATAATTTTGCAGTTTCCGTATCGAACGAGAAAGGAAAGAGTCTCAGTAAAAGGAAGATTCTTTTCATAGGAAACGATACACCTCAGATACCGGAGGTAAACATAAATTATTCTGATGGCAATTTCAATGTGCATTGGAACACACCCAAAGGAATACATGAGGGCTATCTTGATACCCTCTTGATGAGGCACACAGTGAAGCGTTATACTGATGATGTTGTGGTAGCGAAGGAAATTTCTGCCAACAGTTTCGTTGATGCAGTCTCAATGCCATCGACCTATGTACGCTATTATTATACAGTAACGGCGAATTATAAAGGGTTTGAGACACAACCGGGTAAATCGAACATCATTCCATTGGGCGTTTGCAAAGTGCCGTATCTGGAAACGTTTGATAATGAACGGGTACTTGACAATTTCGTTATGGTGGGCAATCAGTATGCTAACAATACATGGCATTTCGGTCAGAATTTCAATGCAAAGAAAGACACCTGTATTTGCATAAAGGAAGACTATGCTGAAACCTCCGATGACTGGCTCATATCGCCACCAATTAGTATGGAAAAGGGCAAGACATATAACATATCGGCAGACTTTACGAGTATGAATAACCGATTGCCTGCTCCGGCAAGATATGAGGCATTTATGGGAAAAGAGGCGACATTGCAAGGCATGACTATGCATCTTTCCGGATTTATGGATGTATCCGATATGCCATATCTCCAGCCTGACAAGCATACCTGGAGCTTTACCGCGCCGGAAAGCGGTGAATATCATATCGGCATACATGCAGTGACACCCGTAAGAGGCGCTGGAATGGACTTGGATAACCTCGCTGTCAGTCTGCCGTTGGCAGGAGTGCCGGATTCCATCACCAATCTTAAAGTAATGCTGGAGGATAACCCGATGGAATATAAGGCCATCATAACAGGGCAAATACCTGTGAAAGACATTGACAGCAATCCGCTGACCTCTGCCAAAAATATCACTGTTTTGCGTAATGGCAGACAGGTAAAAGTACTCACTGATATTTTACCTGGCGAGGAATTTATGTACGAAGACAGGGACATAAAACCAGGAACAGATTGTCGTTGGGATGTGGTATGCAGCAATAGCAAAGGGGAAGGCAGATGGTCTGAGCTGACTCTAAGGCTTAGCGACCGGAATTATAAAGCAGAAGCCGTCAGCAATCTTAAGGTTACTGAAATCACTGAGACTAAACTGAAGATAACCTGGACGCCGCCGGAAGTGGATAGAGGTGGACGACTGTTAGACAAGAATAAACTCCGGTATATTGTGGGCTATGCATATAATTATGCATATAATAATGGATATGTAAAAACCACAGAGAAATATACCAATTATGGTGATACCTGTCTGATACTTGACACTGAAAGCAAGCAACAGACTATGGATATTTATGTTGTAGCAGAAAATGTTTACGGTAGGTCAGAAAAAGTAAATATTCGCAGAATATCCGGATTGTCTTATAAACTGCCTTTCAGAGAGTCTTTTGCTAATGGATGGTCTGGCAACTATATTTCAGGTGCCTGGGTTGCGCGAGATAATGAATTTGGGCTTGAGTCTGTTGATGATGACAATGGGATAATCTGCGCTGAATTTCTCGAACAATATACAACTGAGGGTTTCTATACAGGGAAGATAGACCTCGGTAATGCGGTTCATCCTTATTTCTCGTTCTATTTGTATAACATTCGTTCAATAGAAAACGACTCCGTAATCAACGATCTCAATGAGGTAGAGATTTTTGCACGCGAGGAAGGCACTGAAGAATGGGTCCCTCTCTTACGCGGTACTGTGTATGACTTATGCGGCGCAGCTAATGCTAAGCCGAACGAATGGAATTACGTTCGGGTTGGTCTTGACAAATTCAAGGGAAAGAGAATCCGTCTGCAAGTGACCGGTACATGTGTATCCTACATTAAGACCGCAATAGACAGGCTTATGGTTTCGGATGCAGTTGAACGAAATGTAGGAGTCAATGTATTCCGCGTTCCTCCCATTGTAAGGTTCAATAAGGATTTCAGCCTGACGGTAAGGGTCGAGAATCGTGGTGAGAAACAGATATCGGACTATGATTTGGCTTTCTACCGTGATGAAGAAGAGGAGCCTTTCCGAATAGTTCCGGGAGTGAGTCTTGCTCCGGAGGGTGTAGCATATATTTCCGCTCATGACACGCTCGGAATAAATCAGGTATCAATGCCGCACAAATATAAAGCTGTGGTGCGTTGCGAGAATGATGCAGACCTGAGAGACAATGAGACAAACGAAGTATGGACAGCCTGTGAGTATGGCCCGAAAGCACATCCTTCCGCATTGGTGGGTAACTCGGTCGACAACGTAGTATCTCTGGTCTGGAAGGCTCCAGTGGTCACAGCGGGATATTCCGGCAGTGACGGAATGGAAAGTTTCGAGAACTACAATATGTGGGCATACGAAAACGTACGTGACTGGACATTCCTCGATATGGATAGACAAGGTATCGGCATTTTCTTAATACCGACTAACCTGGGGCATATTTCTCTGAAATTTGAAGGGAGTCCGTTATTAAGCAAACGATCTTTTATTGTGTTGAATACTGACGAGTTCGGATCCGGGATCAAGAAATATCTACCCTTGATACCGCATAGTGGTGAGCAATTCATCGCATCTTTGGCTCCTCACAATGGTTCTCAGGCTGATGATTGGCTGGTATCGCCCTTGCTGGACGGCAAATCACAGACTGTGAAGTTCTTTGCCCGTAGCTGTATGGCAAATCATCCGGAAAGAATTGAGATGCTTTATTCCTTGTGTGGCAAGGATACTGCCGATTTCATTTCGGTGAAGGAGGTCGCTTCAGTACCGGGCGAATGGACGGAATACAGTTTCGAAATACCTGCCGGAGCAAAATATTTTGCGGTACGCAGTAAAGCCGTAAGAGGTTCTATGCTCATGCTCGATGATTTTACTTTTAATGTTGCTCCGATGCTTGTGGACGGATACAAGGTATATCGTGACGGTAAGAGAGTGAACGATGATCTTGTTTCTGATGTCTTGTATACGGATTATGGATGTCCCGGCGGCAAACATCCATATCATGTCACTGCCATTTACAACGATGGCGATGAATCGGCACCGTCCAATGCGTTCTATATCAATAACAGTGTTCAAGTTATACCCGACGGAGTAACGGTTGAAGACGGTAAGGGATATATCGCTGTCGCTGGTGCAGAGGGCAAGAGTGTGACGGTTGTCAACATTGCCGGAATGGTATGCTATGATGCTGTGCCGGAGAACGAGGTGAAGATAATGCTTCCCGAGGGGGTATATCTGGTACGAATATCAGGCGTTTCGGTTAAAGTGATAGTGCGTTAACCTTAAGATGTACTAAATAGACAGGAGAACAGTAGATCTGTATTGTTTTGACTGAAAGTCATAAATACATAATGGAGAAAGTTTTTCTCCTGATACTACTGTTCTCCTGTCAAGATAATGACAAGAGGGTTAAGAAAAGATGAATGGCTTTCTGTCTTTATGTTTTTCTGTCTAAATCAGTGATGGTTCAGACGGTTTTCGAGGAGTTGCATGAACTGGTAATTCTTGAGGTTCCAGCAGGGTGAAATCAACAGCGATGGTGGTGCCTGGGCAAGGAAACGCTCTACTATGATGTGGTCAGGAATATGACGCAATATCTCCACGCATAGTTCAAGGTAATGTTCCACTGTGATTTGCGGTACAGTTATCTCTCCCCTCTCTACCATCTTTGCAAGCAGGGTATGGCGGAGTATCTGTAGGTGATGCAGCTTTATGGTTTCTATGGGAAGCTGACAGGAACGGTCTATGGTCACTAACAAATCCTCGTCAGTCTCTCCGGGCAATCCGGCCATAAGATGAATGCCAACATGCAATCCTGCTTCCGCGGCACGACATACGGCATCGCAAGTCTGTTGCCAGGTATGTCCTCTGTGGAGAATATCCAGCGTCCTGTCGTGGCTGCTTTCGGCACCTAACTCCACAATGACAGGTTTCGGCAACTCGGCCAACAATTCAACAACCGGTTGCGGCATAGCGTCAGGACGGGTGCTCACCACTATTCCAGCCACATCCTCATGTCCTAAGATCTCCATGTATTGATCGCGCAACGACGAAAGGTCAGCCCTGGTGGAGGTATAGGTCTGAAAATAGGGGAGCCACAGCATATTTTTGTATTTGCGGCTGAAGAAATGTCGTCCGGCCTTGAATTGCTGCGAGAGCGTCATGCCGGAATGGCAATAGGAAGGGGAGAAAGCTATGTTGGAGCAATAGATGCATCCGCCGCGACTGAGTGTGCCGTCGCGGTTGGGACAGTCATGACCGGCATTGAGAGTGAGTTTCTGGTATTTGCCGGGACCGAAAATCGACTGCAGGTAGTCGGAATATCTTTTCATGACCACAAGTTCATAATCTTGCCATCCTGTTCAGCAACAACTGGTCAAGAATCACCATCGCCGCCATAGCTTTCACCACCGGCACCGCACGGATAGCGATACAAGGGTCATGCCGACCCTTAGGTGGTATTATCACCGCCTCTCCGTTGTCGTTTATGCTTTCCACCTCGTAAGGTCTTGTCGGAGTAGGTTTGAAGGCTACAGAAAGAAGAATATCCTCACCATTGGAGATACCACCTTCTATTCCTCCCGCGAGGTTTGCGGCCGTCTTGATCTGCATTCCGTCAGCACCCTTCAGAAGCCCCATATAACGGTCTGTAGCCTCTTTCCCTGTGAGAGTGGAGGATTTCATTCCGAGACCGAATTCGATGCCTTTAGCACCGTTTATTCCCATCATGGTATCGGCAAGACGTGAGGTCAGTTTGCCATATACCGGAGAACCTAATCCTGCCGGACATCCGCTGCAGATAAGACTTACTCTTCCCCCCACGGAATCGCGGCCAATGATTTCCTCTTTGAGATATTTCTCTATCTTCCCGGAAAGAGTCTTATCAGGGCATCTTACCGGTGAAGAGTCCACAATTTCGTCCTTGCCAGCATCAATGCCTGCGAACGGATCTTCCATTTGCCAGGGTCCTATGCCGGAGATATAGGTGAGAATCTTAATTCCGTAATGACTGAGAAACTGCATTGCTACGGCACCACCAACCACTCGGCACAATGTCTGTCTTGCCGAGGATCTTCCGCCTCCCCGATGTTCGCGGATGCCATACTTCGCGAGGGTGGTGAAATCGGCATGTCCAGGCCGAAAGGCATGGCGCAGATGCTCATAATCTACGGATTTAGCATCGGTATTCTCAACCATGAAAGCCAAAGGCGTACCAAGAGTCATTTTATCTTCCGAGAGTCCGGAGAGCC
>CAJMDR010000108.1 GCA_905212215.1 uncultured Porphyromonadaceae bacterium | reverse complement strand
AGTCTCACGCTGTATGATAGACCCTGCTGGAGACGGTATACACCGACTCCGGGGATGAAGGTTATCATACCCGAGAGACGCCTATCGTTGTCTCATCCCTGACTTGGATATTCGAAACTGCCAGATTTCTGTAAGCCAAGAATAAGCGTCGGATAAACGCTCTTTATTATGTCTGCTCCCGCCCCCTTCGCCCATAACGGACTCCGCGAGCGATATGCGTTGCAAAGTTAGACATAATATTCTTACCCTGCAACACTTTTGTCAACTTTTTTTAAATATTTTTTCAGTTCACCATCACCTGAAATTTATCATTGCTATCTAACTTACTGATTATAAGGAGAATACAGTGAATGTGCTTTAACCTACGGATTGCAATGCAAATACACCGAAAAATCAGATTACTTGCCTTTCCGTCTTTATTTTGACCAAAGCACCATAGAAACCAAAGTGACTATCTGTTTTCTCTGGCTCCTTTAGTTCTCTGGTCTATTTTTGACAGGAGAACAGTAGTAGCAGGAGAAAAACCTTTCTCCATTATGTTTTTATGTCTTTCTGTCCTAACAATACAGATCTAATGTTCCTCCTGTTCTCTTGTCTATTATTAGGAGTCTAAAGAATTATCTCAGGAAATTTCTCTGCGGCTCGGCGTGAGGAACAAAATAGTGGATAAAGAAAAACACAGCGACCGAGATCGCTGTGTTTTTCTGAGGTGCCAACCAGATTCGAACTGGTGTAGAAGGTTTTGCAGACCTTTACCTAACCACTCGGACATGGCACCTTTTGTGCTTTTGCGATGCAAAGTTACGCAGTTTTTTTCAATCCACCAAATTTTTTTGACTTTATTTTTCGTTCTTTATCTTTTTCCGGATGTAGACCTTCTTTGACAATGACTGATAAGTCATTATAACTCAGCACATTACGCTCCTGAAATTTTTCTTACGTCCTGCATCTTTCTCCATAAAAAAGATTTTGATTAACTTTGCAGTCGCAACAACGAAAACGTGGTCTGCCCGTTTTCCCATATAGATTCTGCATGGAATTCCGCATAGAAGCATCACCCCAAGCCACTTCCGGTCGCGCCGGAACCTTCACCACCGCTCATGGCGAGGTGAAGACCCCTATCTTCATGCCTGTGGGTACCGTGGGCAGCGTGAAAGCCGTCCACCAACGTGAATTGCGCAACGACATAAAAGCGCAGATAATATTAGGCAACACCTATCACCTTTATCTGCGTCCGGGACTCGAAATCCTCAACAAGGCAGGCGGACTGCACCGTTTCATGGGATGGGAGAAACCCATCCTCACCGATAGCGGCGGGTTTCAGGTCTTCTCCCTCACAGGAATACGCAAGCTACGCGAAGAGGGCGTCAGCTTCCGCTCACACATCGACGGCAGTAAACATCTCTTCACTCCGGAGAATGTAGTCGACACCCAGCGTATGATAGGCGCCGACATAATGATGGCTCTTGACGAATGTCCACCGGGAACATCTGATTATGCCTACGCCCGCAAATCACTCGACCTCACCATGAACTGGTTACGTCGCGGATGGAAACGCTACAACGAGACCGAGGGGCTTTACGGCTACCGTCAGTCATGGTTTCCCATAGTACAGGGATGCGTCTACAAGGACCTACGCAGGGAATCGGCCACGGAGATTGCAGAGTTAGGAGCCGACGGCAACGCCATAGGTGGTCTTGCCGTGGGTGAGCCTGCCGAGACCATGTATGAGATGATTGAGGTGGTGAACGAAATTCTACCCACCGACCAACCGCGTTATCTGATGGGTGTGGGCACCCCCGCCAACATCCTCGAAGCCATAGACCGCGGCGTGGACATGATGGATTGCGTGATGCCTACCCGTAACGGCCGAAACGGCATGATCTTCACCCGTAACGGCATAATGAACATGCGCAACCGCAAATGGGCCGACTGTTTCGAGCCTCTTGACGAAGGAGGACCTTCATTCGTGGACGAAGCATATACCAGAGCCTATGTGCGCCATCTTGTTACGAGCAGCGAAATACTCGGCCTGCAGATCTGTTCCATTCATAACCTGGCCTTCTATCTGTGGCTCGTTACGGAAGCCCGCAACCACTTGGTAGCCGGTGACTTCCACACCTGGAAAACCGCCATCCTTCCCGACTTAACACGTCGTCTCTGATATGAATACAGACAAACTCACCGATACTAATCAGGAACAAGAGAATCTGCAAGCAGAAGATGCCCAGACATCCGCAATGGAAGGAGCCAGCTCTCTGTCGCCACAGGCTATAGGTGAGTATATAGACGCAGAAGCCTCGGAGGAAACAGAAGAAGCCGAGGAGAGAGAAGCCGAGCGGGAAGCCGAAGAGGGAGAAAGCAAGAAAAACAAGAAGCGGATAAAGAAGAAAAAACGCAAAAAGGGAAAGGAATCCTTCCGTCGCCTGATATGGACACCGAAGATTCTCGACTGGTACATACTGCGCAAATTCCTCGGCACATACTTCGTAGCCACGCTGTTGGTGCTCGCCGTCATAGCCATGTTCGACGTCACCGAGAAACTTGACGCATTCCTCACCGCTCCTGTGAAAGAGACAATATTTGACTATTTCGTCTCCTTCCTCCCCTACTTCGCAGTCCAGCTGTCTCCTCTTTTCGTTTTCATTGCCGTCATCTTCTTCACCTCCAAAATGGCCGGCAACAGCGAGATCATCGCCATTTTGGCGGCGGGAGTGAGCTACAAACGTCTGTTGGTGCCTTATATGATAGGTGCGGCGGTGATAGCGGGCCTCACTTTCTGGCTCTCCAACTACGCAATTCCTCCAAGCAACGTCAAGAGGATTGACTATACGAACAAATACGTCAAGAACAAGAAAGTAAGCTCCGGGAGCAACATCCAGCTTCAGGTATCGCCTGGAGTGATAGCCTTCATGGGTCGTTATGAATCCGACCGGCATACCGGCTATCGATTCTCCCTTGACAAATTCAAGGGCAAGAAGCTTATCAGCCGCCTCACGGCACAGACGGTGGAATATGATTCTCTGCGCCAGTATCACTGGCTGATGCACGACTATATGATCCGCACTTTCGACGGCCAGACAGAGCATATAAAACGCGGTTCGCAACTTGACTCCGTCATCACTATCGAGCCGAAGGATTTCCTTATCTCGGCCAATGACCAGGAAACATACACCACTCCGGAACTGACAAAATACATAGAGCGGCAAAAGAACCGTGGCGTAGCAAACATCACCGCTTTCGAGATAGAGAAAGAGAAACGCTATGCCATGACTGCAGCGGCGTTCATCCTCACCCTCATCGGCATGTCGCTGAGTTCTCGGAAGGTAAAAGGAGGCATGGGACTCAACATAGGCATCGGCCTGGCATTGAGTTTCAGCTACATTCTTTTCTCCACGGTAACAAGCAGTTTCGCCATTTCCGGCGCAACCTCGGCACGCATCGCCATGTGGATTCCCAATGCCGTGTATCTTGCCATAGGTCTGGTGCTTTACTGGCGTGCATCGCGGTATTGACCTGGTATTGACCGCATTAATCGCAGCTTTTACGCAGTATTTGTAAACCGGGATTCAAAATAATTTGTTAACTTTGCACACTTTAATCCCCACCGGAGGAAGCAAAGAATAATGGCCGGTGTGAAAAACATACATTCGTCCTTATGATTGATGAGGAAAAGCTAAAAGAGATAGGTCCGTATGACGACAGCCAGTTTCAGGAGAAAATGGCAAAGCTCGTTGTCGAACCTGGTTTCCTGCATGCCATAGGCTACACCATGCCAAAGGAAGAGATTCCCGCGCTCATGGAGGAGCTGAAAAAACTTAAGACCAAATATGACTTCCAGCATCAGATCATGTTCCCGTTCATGGAGATGCTGGCCAAGACTACCACCTCAGGTATTTCCTTGGGGGGTGCCAAATATTATAATCCAGCGCTGAACTATGTCTTCATCACCAACCACCGCGACATAGTCCTCGACGCCTCTTTCCTAAACCTAGCATTCCTGCGCCGCGGATGGCCCACCACTGAAGTGGCGATAGGCAACAACCTGCTCATCTACCCCTGGATCACCGACTTGGTTCGCCTTAATAATTGCGTGATAGTAAAACGCAACTCCAGTTTGCGCGAAAGTCTGGAGAATGCAAAGGTATTGTCGGCATATATCCATAACTCCATCCTGCACAACAAGCAGAGCGTGTGGATAGCCCAGCGAGAGGGAAGAGCGAAAGACAGCAGCGACCACACGCAGGAATCTCTTATTAAGATGCTTGCCCTTGACGGCGAGGGTACCTTCATGGAACGACTCAAGGAAATAAACCTTATGCCTGTTTCCATAAGCTACGAATATGACCCTAATGACTATCTGAAGGTGCGTGAGTTCCTTCTCCGTCAGCGCGACCCCAATTACCGCAAAAGCCAGCGTGACGACCTTTTCAGCATGGAGACAGGACTTCTGCAGTTCAAAGGCAAGCTGCATTTCCAGATGACACCGCGCATCAATGCCAAGATAGACCAGATAGGCGATTTCAAGGACAAGAACGAAGCTGCCAGAAATGTCTGTCATATTATAGATCAGGCTATTCACCGCAGCTATATGATATTCCCGATCAATTATATAGCGTTCGACATGCTGTTCAAGACAGATCGTTTCGCACGGCAATACACCACTGAACAGAAAGAACAGTTCATTGAATACCTCAACGGACAGATAGCCAAAATCGATGTTCCGGACATAACGGAACAAGAGCACAGTTATATGGAGGAATTGCTGCTCATAATGTATTCCAACCCGCTGAAAAACAAGTTGCGAACCATTCTCGGAGCCTGATTGTTTGCTGTAAAAACAGCGACATTACCACAACGGGAAACTTACATTATGCGTTTCAACATCATTTTCATCCTTTTCTATGTCATTTTAGGGCTTATTGTAGATACGGCCCTATGGTTGCTTCATCCTAAAGCGGCACGCAAGACATGGAAGATACCTTATTTCACTTTCTGCGGTCTTTGCTATGCCTTATTGGCGTTAGGACTCGCTTTGCCGTGGCGCAATGTGGGTATCGCCATCACTCCGAAGATGTGGATTCTCTACATCTGGCTCTCCATTTATGTGATAAAGATCTCAATGGTTATATGGGGACTGATAGGTCTTATCCCCCGATTGTGGAAGGGGAAACGGATTACTCTGGGACTTTATATAGGCTTTCCAATAGGACTGATATGCTTCGCCACAATGTGGTGGGGAGTCTGGGGAGGACGTCGCCAGATAGAGACAGTTGAAATAGATGTGGTTTCACAACGGCTTCCGGAGAGCTTCAACGGCTTTAGCATAGCACAGATAAGCGACCTTCACCTTGGCTCATGGGGAGAAGACACATCATTTGTCTCGAAGCTTGTAGATAGTATCAACAGCCGTCATCCGGACCTTATAGTTTTCACAGGCGACATTGTAAACCGCGACGCATCGGAAATGAAACCGTTCCTTTCCGTCCTGCAAAGACTTAAGGCTCCTTACGGAGTCTTCTCGATAATGGGCAACCATGACTATGGCTCATACGGCAACTGGAACACACAGAATGACTCCCTTGCCAACGAGAATACCGTCCGTGAACTACAGGCAAAGATGGGTTGGCGAATGTTGCGTAACGAGCACATTTCGCTTCATCAGGGCAATGATTCCGTAATCATAATAGGAGTTGAGAACTGGGGTGAACCACCTTTCAAGAGTTATGGCGATTTCCGCCGTGCGTTGACTCATTCCGTTGACAGCGGTAAAGCCCTCGCCCCTTACGGTCCGGAATTCAAGGTTCTTCTCTCTCACAACCCCGAGCATTGGCGTTTGAGAGTGCGCAACGAGTCCAACACCGACCTCACCCTTAGCGGCCATACCCATGCCATGCAGGCTGAACTGAGACTTGGCAATTTCCGGTGGTCTCCCTCTGTATGGCGTTATCCTGCCTGGGGCGGACTGTATGCCACCACAGATGACGGCAAGACACAGCCTTTGCTCTACGTAAACGTAGGAGCCGGAGAAGTAGGCCTCCCCTTCCGCATTGGAGCCACGCCGGAAATTACAATAATCACCTTGAGCCGCAAAGGGGTTCCCTCCCGACCAAGATATGTCAGATAAAGCTTCCGCCCCACTTAAGGCCGTAATATCCATGGGCAGCAATCTGCCCGACGGTGAGGCCAGACTCCGCGATGCCCTGCAATGGCTTTGCACTATTCTGTCTGACGTATCACACAGCGGAATATATACATCTTCCGCACTTAAAGGAGACGGCACCTACTTCAATGTAGTCGTACGTGGATTCACCACACTGAGTGTGGAAGAATTCGAGAAGCTTGCCAAAGAAAAAGAGACAAAAAACGGCAGAATCCGACCTTCGGAAGAAGTAGCACTCGACATAGACCTTATTTCCCTTGGCTCCGCTGTAGTGCGTCCTGCGGAACTGTGCCGCCTCTATTTCCTGCAAGGAATGAGGGCTCTTGCCAATAATTCCGAAAATATAAACAATAAACAAGCCAGTAACCAAGTTAATCCTATAATATGATTAACACATAAATTCCTTATGTTTGACAGAAACATACAGATAGGCTAAACTTGTGTTAACTCTAACACTTACATAGGAATTACACAATCAAAACCATGCCAAGCATTTCGCAAAACAAAGCCAGCATGATACACGGCATACTGCTCATAGCGCTGTTTGCCTGTGCATCTTTTTACATCGGCGAAGCCCAGTTTCTGAAAGATCTTTCCATCAGCCCGATGATCATAGGCATCATCTTAGGCATGATCTACGCCAACTCATTGCGCAACCATCTGCCGGACACCTGGGTACCCGGCATACAGTTCTGTTCCAAAAGACTGTTGCGCATAGGCATCATCTTCTACGGTTTCCGCCTCACCCTTCAGGACATTGCCGTGGTAGGTCTGCCGGGAGTAGTGATTGACCTGATTATCGTTACCGTGACCATCCTCGGCGGTGTAATGATAGGCAAGCTACTCCGTATGGACAAGGAGACAGCTCTTCTGACTAGTGTCGGCAGCGGTATATGTGGCGCTGCAGCGGTGCTCGGCGCGGAAGCAACCAT
>CAJMDR010000107.1 GCA_905212215.1 uncultured Porphyromonadaceae bacterium | reverse complement strand
GAGCATCCGACTGATGCTCATTTCTCATTCACATTTGTTTTTAAACAAGCTCTTAATTGTCTCATTTTTTACGTTGGATTTTGTGGTTATCGAATTGAGGCAGCTGCGCCACCTATGATTTTGATTAGTGCGAAGGTGAACAGCAGTGGCAATATGAGCAGCACTGCAAGTCCGGCAATCAGTCCGAAAGTGATTGCCATAAGCACCTTCACAATGGTTATTGCAATTTTCATAGCGACAATATTCTATGGATTAGCAAATGGAAGCCTTGGACAACCTCGGCAAAGTAAGGCGCGGCATAATTTGCGGCCTTGACCACTCCGACAAATACTATCGTCAGGATTGCAATTCCGACAAGGAACAGGATAAATCCTATCAGCACTCCGAGAATCGGGTGAAACGCTTTTGGGATTTTCATGTCGCACCCTCCCTTCTTTCGTTGGCGAGCAACCGGATAGCGGACTCGACGCTGCCACCGAGTTGGGCAGCTCTGTTGAGTACCTGAATCTTCTCCGTTTCCTCGGTGGTGTAGCAGAGATATTCTTCGGTAGAAACCTCCGTGGCATAGACGGCGGACTGTGTGCCTCCGAGACCAATCCACACCTCTTTGTAGAGGCGGTTGGGATTGTTCGCCATATTGATACTGAGTATCTGGGCTTTCTCCTTGTCGGTCAGACCGAGTAACGCCTGAATATCATCGAACCTGTTCATATACTTGCGCTGATCCAGAAGTATCTTGCAGTCGGAGTTGTTGATGATGGTCTCCTTGACAATAGGTGACGATATGATGTCGTCAACTTCCTGAGTTACCACGACCGCCTCGCCAAAATACTTGCGGACAGTCTTGAACATATATTTCAGATATTCAGCCATGTTCGCGGTTGATAGAGCCTTCCACGCCTCCTCACAGATAAGTACTTTCCGGATACCTTTGAGCCTTCGCATCTTGTTGATGAAAGCCTCCATGATGATGATTGTCACCACAGGAAAAAGTTCCTTATTATCCTTGATACTGTCTATTTCAAAGACAATGAAGCGTTTACCGAGCAGGTCGATATTCTCTTTGGAGTTGAGCAGGAAGTCAAAACGGCCTCCGTGGTAATACTGCCTCAGAGTAGTCAGGAAGTTGTCAATGTCGAAATCCTGCTTATAGATGGGGATAGGGCGCTGTGCCATTTCAGCGCGGTAATCATCGCGCATAAACTCATAGAAAGAATTGAAGCATGGCACTATGTCCTTATCCTTGTTCATCTTATCGAGGAAAATCGACAACGCCGAACCTAATTCGCCGCTTTCGGTCTTTGTCACTCTGTCGTCCTCTGACTTCCAGAGTGTCAGGAGCAGCGTCTTGATCGAGTCCTTCTTCTCCACATCGAAAACCCCGTCATCGGTGTAGAAAGGATTGAATGAAATCGGGCTGTCCTCGGTGTAGGTGTAATAGACACCATCCTCGCCATGCGTCTTATTATGAATCAGATTGCAAAGTCCTTCGTAAGAGTTGCCGGTGTCAATAAGCAGGATATGCGCTCCCTGTTCATAATATTGGCGGACAAAATGGTTGGTGAAGAATGACTTGCCTGAACCTGAGGGACCGAGAATGAACTTATTGCGGTTGGTAGTAATACCTTTCTTCATCGGTTCATCCGATATGTCAAGATGTATCGGTTTCCCGGTCAGTCTATCGACCATCTTTATTCCGAATGGGGAGAGCGACGAGCGATAATTTGTCTCGGCAGTGAAGAAGCAGACGGCAGGTTCGATGAACGTATAGAAACTTTCCTCGGCAGGAAAATCTGCCTCGTTGCCGGGCATAGCCGACCAGAACAGTGTCGGGCAGTCGATGGTGTTGTGCCGGGGCATACATCCCATTGTAGCCAACTGACCGCCGACATCGTTCTTGATCCGTCGCAGTTCCTCGGTGTCATCGCTCCATGCCATGATGTTGACATGGCAGCGGACGGAGGTAAGACCGTATGAGTGAGCCTCGTTGAGATAGCGGTCAATCCACTCTTTGTTAATTGCGTTTGAGCGTGAGTAGCGGCTCAACGAGTTCATATTTCGGGCTGTCTTTTCAAACTTCGCCAGATTCTCGTCATGGTCGTCAATCAGGATATACTGGTTGTAGATATGATTGCATGGTAACAGCAACCCGACGGGACTGGCAAACGAAAGGCGGCAGTCGCTCCGGTCAGTCGATAACCTTTCATATCGGTTGTCGGTGCTGACCTTTGCCGGAAGATCGTCCGTGTCTGACAGCGTGTGCAGACACAGCATCTTGTCGCCGATACGCATTTGTCGTGCCGAAAGGTCTATGTCCTCCAGACAGGTAACATCCTCCATAGTAAGCGACATATATCGTTCGATAAGCCCGGATTTGTCGTCGGTGCCGACAATCTCATCATCTGTCAGGCGGCGCAGTCTGATATAGCCGGTGTCGTTGATGATTCGCTCAAACTGCTCGACACTCTCCATGAACTTCACCACCATTTCGTGATTCAGTTCCTTCGGGGTTATGCGTCCCCGACACAGGGTGGAGAAATTGCTCTGCTGGCGCATCCGCTCCTTGGTTGTCTTTGTCAGGAACAGGTAACACTTGTGAGCCAAGTATGGACGCTCGTTGAAATGGCGCTCGAAAGAGCGGTCAAGGAAACTCAGTCCCTCCTCTTGCAATTCCGGCCGGTAAGTCTCCGATATGAATATGTCCTGCTTGTGGACAACCGAAAAATGCGGCAGAACCTTTATCGCCTTGCACCATGCCGAGTGCATTGCCTCGTATTCGGCGGATGTTACCGTAAACAGTTCCGGGAGCCTCACCTCAAAGGCCACCGTGATGTCGGCGTCCTTTGAGATGATGCAGCCGTGTTCAACGGCAAGGAGGGGAAGTTTCGATTCAAGAGTCGTCGCTCTCAGGGTATTTCTCATTTTTTTAATTATGTTGTTTCCTACACGTTTTTATCAGGCGTGTCATTCGTAACCGGTTGATTATGTAGCGGGGCCTGTATCTCACGGCGCCGAGCTTCATAAGTCCGTATTGCCCGAACCTGGCATTAAGCCGGAAAGTGAGCCAGACAAGGGCCGAGGCAGACACTGCGGCGAAGCCGATACAGAACCATTGCGGGACCCCCGCGACATACATTATCACGAACAGGACGAACAGAGACAGAAGGCCGATGACGAATATGAACAGATATTGCGCTTTCAGACCCTTGTACTCCACACTGCGCCCCACGCCTTTGTTGATGGAATACTCGGACATCAGAGGAAGAATGATTTGAGGATTGTGGCGGCCACGATAAGGAAGATGCAGGCTCCGAACCATGACGCGGCGGTCTTGCTGGTGTCAGGGTCTCCGCTCGACCATTTGGAGTAGCATTTCACGCCTCCTATAAGACCTACGACCGCCCCGATCGCGTAGATAAGTTTCACTCCCGGCTCAAAGTACGATGTTACCATCGTCGTGGCCTCGTTGATGCCCGACAGACCGTTGCCGGCGGCACTGACAAACTCGACAGAGCAGAGAATCATAAGAACGGCGAGGACGACACGTCCTTTCAGAATCATAAACTTGTCTTTTGCAGTTTTCATAAGAATCAGTGTTTGAATGTGGCCGGGATACATACCCAGCCACGGTAACGCCTTTTTTCGGCTTGTGTGGTGGATGGTATGACTCAATGCGGTCAGCCGTAATCAATCTTCTTCATCTTGTTCGCTGTCTTTGTCAGTATTCTCCGGTCTCCGGAGTGAGCCGTCAACATCTATCCCGCGACCTTTGCGGCGGTAGGAGGACGGTCTGCCGATTTTTTTCTTATGCGCCGCCCGCACACTCTCGGTGATGCAGTTCATTATACCGGCGTTGATTTTTTCGTCGGTCTCCATCATCTTGCCGATGAAGACCTCATCGCGCATACCGGTCAGGCCTCTGCCTGCCTCCGCTTTCTGTTCGGGAGTCGCCGCCGGGTTCGCCGCCACGGACACCGCCGTCTCAATCTCGTCGATTGATTCCCCCTTTGCGGGAGGGGAAACGCTGTCCGGCTCGAAGTCGTCCATGTCCGGTGTCTCTTCCGCCGTATCCGTATCAGTGGGAGTATCCCCTGCATCTCCGTTCATGGAGCTGTCCGTTTCAGACTTTTTGAACTCGACATCCTGCGGATTTACATCCCCCATCTTGGCGTTCAGCACATAGGTCATGGCTGCTGCCATAGATTCGGGTAGCACCTCCCGGAATTTGTCAAAGTCAAAACCGCTCTGCGGAACAACCGTGACTACATTTTTCTTCGGTTCCTCACCGTCGCTGTCCGACGCCGTTTCTTGCGTTTCTTTTTTACCGCCGGTTTTGGTGTCGGGCTTCTTGCCCTTTCCCCGGAACATCCATGTCACGAAGGCGAGATAGACAAAGGCGCATAAAATCAGGATTGATGCTGTGTTCATAGGCACGTCTTTTTCTTCCCCTTCTCCATAAGGGTGTTGAGGATGTCGGCGTTTCCCTTCAGATGGTCGAGTAGAATCCGTGTTACATATACCCCGATTGTCAGCCCATCCACATCGAGTAGCGGCACGGTCATTTTGAGCCTGTCAACAAGCTCACGGGGAACGAATATACCTTTTCTTGCCCCGACTTCTCCCGGCTCCAGAAACAGTGAGCGGTAGGAATCCATGTCTTTCGCAGAGACTGTGGCGTATTTTTTATTTGTCGTAGCGGCGCTATTGTTTTCAGTTGCCATATATATCAGAATTTTAATGAATCGTTGAACATCCTTTTTATGATGTCGTCATATTCCTTGAAATGCTGTTCCAGCACGTTGTTGACATATTCCGTAATCGAGCCTCCATCGGAGAAGAAAAGCATCATCTTCTGCATTTTGAGCTTGAACTCCTCGCTAATGTACACCTGTTTCCCTTTGCGGCTTATGCGCCGGTACTTGTTTTTCAGGATGAAACTCTCCATATATTCAAGTTCACGGTTGGAAAGTGGTGTGCTGTCAGCGATGGTCTTGTCCGGAATCGATCTTTCGGGCTGTGCAGTCGATTCGGACGGGGCTGCCGTATGCGATGCGTTTTCCTCGTATCTTTCAAGGAACTTGTCGGGATCGAAGCCTTGTTCTCTTTTCCTTGCCATAATCAGTCCGGTTCTATGGTTGCCAGAATCTCGTCCACCAGTTCGGGGAGCTGACTGTTGCGCAGAAGGCTCTTGTCCGGAGGCATGAACGTGGAGCGGAATATCCCGCAGCGCCCCGATGTGTCGCCGTCTTTGGTGTACTTCACGCTCATGGGCAGAATGGTGTCCAGCGATTCGATGCACAGCGAGGCCACATAACGGTTGATGATCTGACAGAGGTTGTTGCGGTCTTTCGGCTGCACCTTGTTCCAGACAAGAAACATCCCCTTGACATTGGCTCCTTCCTTGAAGAGCATCTGTTCGTTCACGTTGTGGGCGAATCCTATTGAACTTTTGAGATCCCCGGTCTCCGGAGTAATCGGCACGAAAAGATAATCCATCGCGGCCAGAAGGTTCACCAGTTCGCGGTCGTTGACCGTACCGGTGATCGTGCGCGATCCGGCCGGAGCCTTGCGTGCCGCGGGAATCAGGGCGATCTGGCGTTCGGATATCGTGAAGTCGAGACCCGTCGGGGCGAGCATCTGGCGCAGGGCGGCGGAGATCGGCAGCTGTTTGGCGTGAAGGCTGACGCGCAGGGTCAGATCGGTCTGTTTGGCGTCGTAGAAAAACGTGTATTTGCTGCTCTTCTCGATGCGCGATATGGCTTCCGAAAGGGGTATGTCGGTGAACTCTATGTTGATCGCCGGCTCCTGCGTCTGGCCATGTGCAACCGTTGTCCATTTGCAGACGAGCAGCAATAGAATTGCGAAGAGTCTAAAATGTTTCATGGTTGAAGTTTTAAGTTAGCGTGTGTTTGCGGCGGCTGCCGCGGGAAGGATAGCGTGCGGTTCAGGTCTGTTCGGTCATAGGCATTCGGGGTTTGGTTGGAGTTTGGTCGGTTTACGGTTTTATTCTACCTCGGAGATGGACACCGAGCGGTTGTCCGAGAAGGTGTAGACGATCGGATTGATGCGGCTCATGATGCGCAGAATCGCTTCGAGCGGTTCGTCGGTAATGGTGAACGTGTAGGCGTAGTTGCGGGCGAGTGCCGGAGAGATGTCGATCCGGATGTCGTACCAGCGTGAGAGGTAGCGGCAGATTTCGCCCAGCGACTGCCGCTCGAAGACCAGTTTGCCCGCGGCCCAGCAGGATTCCAGCTCCACGTTGCCGCGACGGATGTCCAGCTTTTGTGTGGCGGTGTTGTAGCGGGCGATTTCACCGGGGTACAGCTGGCGCTGTTCGCCTTTGCCGGAGTCGAGGGCCACCGAACCCTCTACGAGCGATACGGCGACGGTCCGGTCTTCGAGCGAGGTGTTCACGTTGAATTTCGTGCCGTGAACCCGTATGCGCAACCCTTCCACTTCGACCGTGAAGGGGCGTTCGGGATCTTTGGCAATGTCGAAAAATCCCTCTCCGCGGAGTTTTACGTCGCGGCTTTCGGCGCCGATTTCGCCTATACGGTCGACGGCGGCATGGAGGGCGAATTGGAGTACGAGAACTTCAACGCCGCCAGCGCCAAGATCGCCGTGCAGGGCCGCAACGTCCACCCGGGTTATGCCAAGAACAAGATGATCAACGCCATCGAGGTGGCCTGCGAGCTGAATGCCATGCTGCCCGCCGCAGAGCGTCCCGAACATACCGAAGGGTACGAGGGGTTCTACCACTGCGTGGGCTTCGACGGGACGGTCGAGCGCGCCGAGCTGGGCAGCGCCATCGACCGCGCGAGCCTGATTGCCCGCGAAGGCAAGACCAATCTGGTCTGCTTTAAGATTGACGGCGAAATGCTGGAGGTTACGTCCAATTCCGAGACGGGCGACATGGAAGAGAAGATGCAGGTGAGCACCGAAGGCAAGGATTTGACGATCGCCTTCAACGTGCGCTACATCACCGACGTGCTCAAGGCGCTTTCCGACGACCAGATTGTGATGCGCTTCAACTCCAACGTCAGCCCGTGCGTGCTCTGCCCGGTGGAAGGGGAAAGCTATCTGTATCTGGTGCTTCCGGTCCGCGTATTCAAC
>CAJMDR010000106.1 GCA_905212215.1 uncultured Porphyromonadaceae bacterium | reverse complement strand
CACGGCACATGCCTATAGTGCCGGATATGATTTTGCGTCTACCGAAGGTTATGAAGAAGTCTGGAAGAAGTTTGATGACATTATAAGCTTCGCTTACTTGCGGGGAATGCATATAAACGATGATGCCAGAAAGTTAGCCTCTCGCATTGACAGACATGCTTCTTTAGGGAAAGGGACTATGGGAGAAGTTTTTTTCGACAGGCTGATGAACGACCCAAGGCTTGATAACATTCCCCTGATTCTGGAAACCCCTAATCCGGAAATCTGGGAAGAAGAAATAAAATGGCTGTACAGCAAAGTAAAATAACTACTAAACAAACAACTACAGAGTAAAAAATCTTAAATAACAGACATTTTAGTCTCGTCTGTTATTTGACTTAACTAATAAATCTTACATGAAAACAAAACCCGATTTAGGCTTTTGGCGCTTATGGAATCTGAGTTTCGGATTCTTCGGGGTGCAGATTGCCTATGCACTTCAAAGTGCGAACGTATCGCGTATCTTCGCAACAATCGGTGCGGATCCGCATGACTTGAGCTACTTCTGGATTCTACCTCCATTGATGGGGCTTCTGGTTCAACCTATCGTAGGTACCCTGAGCGACCATACATGGAATCGTTTCGGACGTAGATTACCTTATCTCATCGTAGGTGCCGTGACAGCTGTCATAGTCATGTGTCTGTTACCTAATGCCGGCAGTTTCGGCCTGACGGTAAGCGGTGCAATACTCATGGGTATCATAGCTCTTATGATGCTCGATACAAGCATCAACATGGCCATGCAGCCGTTCAAGATGCTGGTAGGAGATATGGTAAACGAAAAGCAGAAAGCAAAAGCATACTCTATTCAGAGTTTCCTTTGCAATGCCGGTTCCATTGTGGGATATGTGTTCCCCTTTGTGCTGACCTGGGTTGGCATAAAGGCAACCGCTCCGGAAGGGCAGGTACCTCCTTCGGTGATATGGTCATTCTATCTTGGCGCAGCCATTCTCATTCTTTGTGTCATCTATTCAATGGTGAAAATCAAAGAGTGGCCACCGAAACTCTACAACGAGTATAACGGTATCGATGATACAGCTGGGAAACCAAAGGAGAAAACCAATCTCATCAAACTGCTCATCCATGCTCCCTCCACATTCTGGACTGTCAGCCTTGTGCAGTTCTTCTGTTGGTTCGCTTTCCTCTTCATGTGGACTTATACAACCGGTACCGTTGCACATAAAGCCTTTAACACTCCTGAGGTTGAACGTGTTACCGGCCTGCAGGTAAATGATGCAGAAGGACAGCAAACATATAGTGGAAAATACCTTCTCATCAATGATACAGTGCCTATTGTAGAGGCCGGCAAACTGGCTGTTCAGGGCGTTGACATAGGGGGTGTGTTCTTCCCTGCCAAAACCGTGAATATCGGTGATCAGACAGTCGTGAAAGATCATCTCATCCAGGCAGACAACAACGGCATAGATCTTATAAGCTTCGGGAAGCCACTGCAACTTGGAGAAAACAGTCTCATACTTGACGGTAAGGCTGTCAACACCGAGGGCAAGCCGGTATATGTAAAGGATTACCTAAGTCAGATCAACGGACCGTTCACACTCACTGTGGCTTCTTTGTTGGCAAAAGACAAGAAGACCGGGGCGCTCGTAATCGAGGATAAGCATGACTACAAGATAGCAGACCGCAACGGAGCGACCTTCACAACCAAGATTGACCTGAACACTGCATCCAAGCCTTACAACGATGCCGGCGACTGGGTAGGTATTCTGTTCGCAGTCCAGGCGGTTGGCAGTGTAATCTGGGCAATGCTCCTTCCCCGCATAGGAAGTCGCAAATTCTCGTATTCACTAAGCCTGATCCTTGGTGCTATAGGATTTGTGGGAGTAGCATTCATCACTAATCCGTGGTTGCTTTTCATCCCCTTCCTGCTGATAGGTTGCGCTTGGGCCGCTATGCTTGCCTGGCCCTTCACTATCCTTACCAACTCTCTTAAGGGTGGAAACATAGGTGCCTATCTCGGCCTTTTCAACTGCTCTATAACTATCCCGCAGATTGTAGGTGCATTGGCAGGCGGATGGTTGCTCACACTCTTCAGCACGGAAGGACAGCTTGCACCTCAGTATATCATGATGATATTGGCTGGCATCTCATTGGCTATCGGTGCATTCTGTGTATCCTTCATAAAAGAGAAAGCTATTGATACCGCAGTGCCGAAAGAGGACCCGGTAGACAATATGGAAATCTGATTACAGACAAACTCAAAGAAACAGTAACTTCAGCATCAATCAGCTGAGTAAAAATAGTAAACAACGGCTTCACCAACTATTAAGGATGAAGCCGTTGTTTGTTGTTCTTGTGCCTTACAAAGAATAATTTGAATCTTTGTCAGGAATACTGTAGCCTAAGTGATTGGCAACAATATATCCTTCTTCTGTCAGATGACGCAAAATTTCAGCTACTTTTAGCCTATACGCCGGAAATTTCTGTTCAAGCACTATTTGCCGACAAGGATATTTTGATTTCGCTATTATGTTCAGAAGTGCTTTTGCAAGATCTATATCGCTGAGGGTGCGTCGACGTTTTGAAAGACATACATCGCATGTACCGCAATCTTTGTCTTCACGTTCTCCGAAATAAGTCAGCATTCTTGCCACACGACAACTCTTGGAATTAAATGCATAATCCATGACAGCGTCTATTTTCTCTTTCATCACAGCCCTTCTGCCTTCGTATGCGTTCTTGGTTATCTGCACATATCGTGGTTCCTCACGACGGCGGGGAAGAATTATATAAGGAGTCCGGCGACGTGGGATGAAATGAATCACTTTCAGTCGCGACAATTCTATCAATGCCTCAAGAACATTCTCCACCGTAAGGTTACCTTTTCCTGCGAGCAATTGTTCCGAGATATTAGCGAAGTCAGTAAAAAGACCGGAGTAATTGCGTAACAACAGTTGAAGCACCTTGTCGGCTGTCCACGACATCCTTATATTGAAAAGCTCGTTTCTCTCGCAGATAATCATTACTCGTGGTGGTGAATCCGTTTCTTCGAGGAATGTCATCCAGTCAGAGATTGTAAGTATCTTCAGTGCCGCTTTTACCTGTCGAGCCTGCATCCCGAAGGTCTCGCAGAACTCATCAAGGTTGAAAGGGTAGAGGCGATTTTCTCCCTCACCCAATGCGATATGAAGGAAATTACAGACTCTCTCGTAAATCTTTAGAATTAATTTCTTGTCAGGAAAAGCTTCCGTAAGGCGTCTTTTCAGTGTCGCCTTATCCTTGTCATTACGAAGTAGGACAGCATAGGAGCGCAGACCATCGCGACCTGCTCTGCCTGCTTCCTGATAATATTCTTCAAGCGAAGGCGGTGGGTCGGCATGAATCACTAACCGTACATCTGATTTGTCTATGCCCATGCCGAATGCATTAGTAGCTACCATAACCCTTATGGCGCCGTTTTTCCAGCGTTGTTGTCTTAATGCTTTCTCATCCGGTTCAAGCCCGGCATGATAGTATGTAGCTGAAATGTCAAATTGCGATATGTGGTCGGCCAACTCATGTGTCTTTACCCTTGAGCGAGCATATATTATTGTTGAGCCTTGTGTACGCTGTAAAATGTGTATAATTTGATTTACTTTCTCTGGTGCCTCACGAACTATATATTGAAGATTCCTGCGGGAAAAACTTGACTGAAATGTATTGGAATTTTTTCCGAAGCAAAGTTGATGGCGAATGTCATCGGCTACCTTGGGGGTTGCCGTAGCTGTAAGAGCAAGACAAGGAACGCCGGGCAAAATTTTCCTCAGCTCACCTATTTGAAGATAAGAGGGGCGAAAATCATATCCCCATTGCGATATGCAATGAGCTTCATCTACCACCAGAAGGCTGATGCCGAGTCGTTGAAGCATATACCTGAAATGGTCACTGCGTAACCTTTCGGGCGCAACATAGAGGAATTTACATTTCTTAGATGCCAGCCTGTCTTCAGCCATCCTTGCTTCTTTAGCTGTCATTCCTGAGAACAGGCTCACTGCCGGAATGCTTCGTCTTTTAAGGTTGTCTACCTGATCTTTCATCAAGGAGACAAGCGGCGTTATTACAAGAGTCAGTCCTGGAAGAAGTAACCCCGGAATCTGGAAGGTTATGGATTTTCCGCCTCCCGTTGGAAGCAGCCCTAAGGTATCGTTGCCGGAAAGTATAGAATCTATTATCTCAGCCTGCAACGGGCGGAAAGCTTCATAGCCCCACCGTTTCTGCAAAAGTTCAAGAGGGGTCACGATTCTGAAGGACGCATGTCCTTTATCATGAGCTGGATAGAATTAAGACCCGATTTGTTATGCTTTGTCTGTTCTATGGTATAGACAATATCCATAGGCTTATGGGTATGGATATGCTCGAAATAGGGTGCCATATTGAAAGCAATGGCGTTAAGCACACGCGAAGTGGAATTGTCTTCCAATTCCAGTTTGATGTGCTCCATGTTCTTGCCTACCAGTTTCGATGTGCCGAAATCGAACACTCCTCGGGTCATGAATACCGGTTTTTGGTTCCCCGGTCCGTAAGGATTGAATTTCTTTAATAAGGCGAGAAATTCCGGAGTTATGTCGGAGAACGATATGCAGGCGTCTATTACTGTTTGAGGCGATAGCTGGTCAGGACGGATATGTTTGACCACATATTCCTCAAAACGACGTGAGAATTCAGGTATATTCTCTTCCTTTAACGAGAGTCCAACTGCATAAGTATGGCCCCCGAAATTCTCAAGCAAATCGCGGGTGGAATTTACAGCTGAATAAATGTCGAACCCTTGCACAGAGCGGGAACTTCCTGTTGCCATGCCGTTGCTGAAAGTCAGCACTACGGCTGGTTTATAATAAAGCTCTGTAAGGCGTGAAGCCACAATGCCAATTATACCTTTGTGCCAATCCTTATTATAAATGACAATAGACCGTTTGCCCTGTACAATGCTTACATCCTTCTCAATCAGATTGTTGGCTTCGAGGGTTATGCGTTTGTCAAGTTCCTTGCGGTCCTTGTTATATTGGTCTATCGCCCTACCTTTTTCGTAGGCGTCATGAAGATCGCGGCTTACCATGAGGTCAACTGCCTCTATGCCGCTTTGCATGCGTCCTGAAGCGTTTATGCGAGGACCTATCTTGAAGATGACATCGCTGATGGTAATGTCCTTGTTCGTGAGTTTGCAAGTCCTTATTATGGAACGCAGACCGAGGTTGGGATTCATGTTAATCCTCCGCATTCCATGGTATGCCATGATGCGGTTCTCTCCAGTTATAGGTACAATGTCGGCCGCGATGCTTACCGCAACTAAGTCAAGTAGGCTTTCAAGCTCATTATGGTTTTCCAGTCCGTTGCTTTTTGCAAAAGCCTGCATGAACTTGAATCCGACTCCACAACCACTGAGATGAGGACAGGGATAGGTGCTTCCCGGCATCTTGGGATTCAAAATAGCGGCAGCTGCAGGTAATTCCGGGTCAGGAACATGGTGGTCGCAGATAATAAAATCTATTCCCTTGGTTTTGGCGTATGCTATTTCTTCAATAGCTTTTATACCGCAGTCAAGGACGATGATGAGTTTTACATCCCTGCCGGCCGCATAATCTATGCTTTTAAGGGAGATGCCGTAACCTTCCTCATAGCGGGTGGGGATATAGTACTCAATATTCGAATAATAGTTCTGCAGATACTTGTACACGAGAGAAACTGCAGTAGTGCCGTCCACATCATAATCACCATAAATCATGATGCGTTCCTTGGCTCCCATGGCTTTGTTGAGCCTGTGAACAGCCTTGTCCATATCTGGCATCAGGAATGGGTTATGCAAGTCAGACAGCGAGGGGGCGAAGAACTGTTCAGCCTCTTTAGGAGTCTGCACATGGCGGCGCACAAGCAGTTCAGAGATTGCGGTTCCAACACCGGTGGAGGCATTAATCTCCGCAGCAGACTGTTTCTGCTGTGGAGTAAGTGGTTGATAGTTCCATTCGCCTTTCATTTCCGATGTCGATTTGTTGGTTGTGTTGCCGGTATCTGATTGCTGTTTAAGGTCCTTGTCGTTGTTGCCGTGGGATTAGTCCATTCCTGCCAGACTTCGGAATTCCGCTCTTAATTCCGGACTGTTGGCAAATGCTCCGGTATATTCAAAAGTTGTGGTGGCAGATTGTTGCTTTTCAACTCCTCGCATCTTCATGCAAAGGTGTTCTGCCGTACACGCCACTATAACTCCTTTATTTGGCATTGCCGCTGCTACTTCCTGACAGATTTGTGCTGTGAGATGTTCCTGCACCTGAAGCCGTCGGGCAAAAGCATCTACTACACGCGGCAGCTTGCTTAGACCTACTATTTTACCGTCGGGAATGTAACCTACGGTAACCGTTCCGAAAAATGGTAAAATATGATGTTCGCAGAGTGAATAAAATTCTATGTCACGGACTATCACCATACTTGATCCAGTGTGAGAAAAGATGGCTTTCTGCATCAGTTCCTTTGGGTCAAGATGATAGCCAACGGTAAGATCTATCATGGCCTTTGCTGCACGGACAGGGGTTTTCTTCAACCCCTCGCGCTGCGGATCTTCGCCGAGAAGGCGGAGAATGGCTTCATAATGCGAGGCGAGTTCGGCTACCAATGCCGGATCATGACGTTCTTTTCGGCTCACTTTATCGTATGATTACTGTACAAGATACAGTGCGCATTTCGCCGGCATAGGCCGGGAAAGCACGTTTAAGTTCTGACAATGCGGCGTTGGCTTCTGCCGCTGTGCGGAAGTTGCCGACACGACAATACCAGTTTGGTGAGGAAGAGAAGGTATAGACTTGTCCGCGGTATTTCGGGAAACGGGCAACAATTGCGTTTCCTCGTGCCCTTGCTCTGGCGCCGAGAGTTGTCGGATTGCGGCCATCGCTGAAAACTTGCACTCTGTAGCCCTGAATCTTGCCTACTTTGGGTTTCTTAGGCTTTACCGGGGTTTTATGAGTCTGAGTCTGCGTATGTGGCCTACCATTGAGAATGAGATTAAGCAGATCCTCAGGTATCTCCACACTGATGGTGTTCCCGCTTGTCTGTTCGATGGCAGTCTCAATGGGATTCTTCTCCGGTTCCTCTGGTACGTTGCCGGGAGTC
>CAJMDR010000105.1 GCA_905212215.1 uncultured Porphyromonadaceae bacterium | reverse complement strand
CCGAGTTGAGAGTGTTGTTGGTAAGGTCGCGGGTAAGACGGATGGTGCCTAAGTCCACGGTCAGTCCATCCTTGATGTCTACGGCAATCTCCATGTCCTGGTATCCGTAAGCCACAATGCGCAACAGGTCATTGCCCGGTGCGCAGTCGGAAATCTGGAAATGGCCGTCAGACGCCGAAGTCACGAACTGACCCCCTTGGTCCAACAGCACATTCGCGTCGGCTACCGGGGCGCCCGTCGTGGCGTCTACCAGGGTGCCCTGCACCCCGGTCGCTGCCGCAGCAGGCAAGAGCCCGCATAGCAACAGCAGTAGGTGTAATGTAATTCGCATGGTTATGATGACGGTTGGTTAATCTTGATTTACGTCAGATGCTGAAGCAGGGTCGCTTCACTGTTTCCGTTCCAGGATAAGGAAGATTTCCGTGGGGAAATGGTCCGAATATCCGCCGGTCCAGACTCCGCTGGAGAAGGTGCGGAACGGATAACCCTTGTACTGGCCTTCCTGTTGCTTGAGGAAGGATTTGTTCAGCACCAGGGCATTGGAGAATTTCAGGCGCGACTTGCCCTGCGGCAACAGGTTGTAGTTCACCATTATCTGGTCGAAGAGGTTCCAGCCGCCGCGATAGGTATATGAGCCTATGCCATCGTCGAGCTTCTTCCAGAACGGATTATAGAAGCCGCCGGGCTGAACGTCCTTCTCATGCTTTTTGCCGCCGAGGGTAATGGCGCAGCTGCGGTTGAAGGGGTCGTCGTTAAGGTCGCCCATCACTATCACTCCCATGTTGGGGTCTACGGTCAGCAGGCTGTCGGCGATATGCTTTGTCAGCGCTGCCGCCGCCTCGCGCAGCCAGCTCGACTGTGCCTCGCCGCCACGGCGCGACGGCCAGTGGTTAACGATGACGCCTACGCGCTGTCCGCCAAGAAGACCTACCACGCACATCTGGTCGCGGGTACGGAAATAAGGGAGGGAGTCAATCTTCAGATAATGGTTCTTTACGTTTATCACCTTGAAGAACTTGGGATTATAGAGCAGTCCCACGTCCACGCCACGGCGGTCCGGGGAGTCGTGATGCACTATCTGCAGGTTCCAGTCGGCGATGTGCTTGTCTTTCACCAGGTCCTGAAGAACGGTAATGTTCTCTATCTCGCTGCAACCTATCACTGCCGGGCCGAGAGGGGTGGTCTGTGTGGTCATCTGCGAGATGGCGTAACCCAGATTGTTGATTTTCTTCCAGTAACGACGGCTGTCCCACTGGTTCTTGCCGCCGGGAGAAAATTCCAGGTCATACTTGCCGTTGTTGTTGATGGTGTCGAACAGGTTTTCCAGGTTATAGAAAGCCACGCCGAACACTTGCACTTTGGCACCCGGTTTCTGGGCCGTTCCGCGGGGAGCCGCCAAGGCAAGCATTGCCACCATCAGCGGCAACAGCAGTAGATAGCTGAGTTTTTTCATAATCTATAAAGAGTTTAAAGAAGCCTGCGGTTCCGTTTCCGGAAATCACAGACTCCTTTTATTCAATGGTATCAGAAGAATTTCACCGTCTTCCCCTCCAGCGAGCTGAGCACGGCGTTAGCCAGCGAGGAGGCGCCGAGACGGAAGAGCGACGGGTTGAGCCATTCCTCGCCAAGCACTTCTTTCACTATTGCGTAGTAATAGAGTGCCTGTTCGGTGGTGCGGACGCCGCCGGCAGCCTTGAATCCTACCTTGCGGCCTGTCTTCTCGTAATATTCCTTTATGCACCGGCACATGGTGTAGGCGGCTTCCAGACTGGCTCCCTCGTAGATTTTGCCGGTGGAGGTCTTTATGAAGTCGGCTTCGGAATAAAGTGCCAGCAGGGAAGCCTTCTTGATGTTTGCGGCCGTCTTCAGCGCTCCTGTTTCCAGAATTACTTTCAGATGTGCATCCTTGATGGTGTGTTTCACCTCTATAATCTCGTCGCAGAGGTCCTCGTAGAGACCGTCGTAGAAGAGACCGAGGTTCATTACTATGTCTACTTCCTGCGCACCGTTGGCAACGGCGAGGGCGGCATCGGCCACCTTCACTGCGGGGTATGTCTGACCTGAAGGGAATCCGCCTGCCACTACACAGGTATGCACTCCTGTCACGTCAAGATGAGTGGACACCACTTCCGCAAAATTGGAATACACGCAGATGGCTGCCACATGCTTGTACTGGGGATACTCATCGTCAAACGCATTCACACGTTGAGTGAACTTAGTCACAGACGACGGGGAGTCTTCCGTACTGAGCGTAGTGAGGTCAATGCTTCCCAGAAGAGTATTATACACTTCAGGGGTAGCGAGTTCGTGTGCTTTTTCTACTATCTTCGCCACCTCGGCACGTACCAGCTCATCGCTTTCGGGCACCTGGCTCTTGGCTAAGACTTCGTTGTATCTGTCCATAACGTATCAATTAAAAGTGTTTCTGACTGTAAGTCAACCTTCGTTGTCAGTAAATCAACACAAAATCTGAAACAAGACGACAAATTGCCCGGCCTCGGCGAGAGCAGAAGCCTGACAGTCATCAAAAAAGTGTTCCCTCATGCATTAATTCACAATAATTCCGGGATATAATCCCCATAAAAACTCAGGTTCAATCATATAACACTTTGAGTATGCAAAATTACTAAAAAAAACGCAAAAAATTCGTTAGCAAAGCATTAAATTATGGTTTATATGCTGTAAAACATATTTTCCAGGCAGCCGAGAGAGCGAAAAAGAGTGGAGAGCTGGGAGTACTGTGAGTACTATGAGTACTATGAGTACTATGAGTTCTATGAGAACTGGGAGCACTATGAGTTCTGGAAGTTCTGGGAGAGCTGTGAGTAAAGTCTTCAACCAAACCCCTTCCCTCTTGCGCTCATAGCGCTCATAGTTCTCATAGAACTCATAGCACTCATAGTGCTCATAGCTCTCATAGTGCTCATAGTTCTCAAACCCTTCCTCTAATCCCAAAAGCAAAAACCGGGCCGCTTGCGCGGTCCGGTTCTCTGTCGGAAAGAATCTTTCCTTATGTTTGCAGGTTTAGAGAGCTACTTTCACAGCCTTGTTGCCTACCTTGACTACGTAGATGCCGTTGGCTACATCTACGCTTACAATCTGACCGGCCTTGGCGTTTACGCTCTTGACGATCATGCCTGCCATGTTGTAGATGTTTACCATTGCTGCATTCTCAACAGTTACGTTGATCATGCCGTTGGCAGCATTTACATTTACGTTGTTGTCGTTCTCAGCGAAGATAGTGCTTACACCGTTGAACCATGCCGACGGGGTGGTGATAGTACCTACAGAAGGTATTTCGCGGGTCTTCAGGTAGTCAGTGGGATCGTAGTGGTAAACGATGTTGCCTTTGAACTTGACAGTGTAGTCGCAGTTGAAAGTGGTCTTACCCTTGTAGCCGAAGCCTTCGGTAGTACCGTTCATTACGAAGGGATTGTAAGTGCCGTTGCCGGGATTCTTAACTGCATGAGCATAGAACCAAGTGCCACGGTAGCTGGTCCTCATACCATCGGTTGCGGACCATGACCAGTAGTCATCATTCCAGCCGCCATAGAGGAAGCTGTTCACGCCGGGAACGCCATCGGTATGGCCGTCCTGATATTGGTCGATGGAAACCTCGATGGGAGCCTCGTACCATACATTGTTGGGTTCAGTGGCGCCGTTGGGCGAGAAGAGGGCACTGCGCAGGTTGGTCGATATAGCATTTGCTTCCATACGTGCCGGGCCTTCAGGTATCTTTGTGGAGGACCACAGCGTTCCGCCGCCCTGAAGTTCTACATTGTCATAGGTGTAGCCTTCACCGCAAGCCAGTACATAGAAACGCTGGAAAGGACCCCAGTTTCTGTCGTCGAAGTTATAATAAGCCTCGTCGCTGCCCTGTATGGAGCCTGTATTGACGATGTGAACGTTGGTTGCAGCCCATTCTACCGGAGTTTTGGTAAGACCGGGAAGGAATGCATAGCCGGAGTAGTTGTAGTCGTATGTCCAAACCATCTGGCCTGATGCGTTGGTGCAGGAGCCATTGAAGGCCATGTCAATGGAAGAAGTCTCTTCGTCGAAGTTCGACATCTGGAAGCTTGAACCCTGACGAGGACCGCAGGCAACGCCGTTGTAGCGAGCATAGCCGAGGCTACCGCCGTCGAAGTAGTTGCCGCCTGAAGAAGTCTTAGTGTTGCTGTTCAGGATGACTAAAGCGTCAGCCTTGTTGCCACCGGTTGTGCTTGTCTGACCAATGTAGAAGTTGTTGGCGTCGGTGCTCAACTGGGGTACACACCAGCCTTTCGGCCAGTTTGTGGTCATGATGTCGGAAGTTGAAACGCAATACTTCAGGGGAAGAATCTTGTCGGCTGCTGCTTCTTCACCGGGGAAGAGCTGTGACCAGTTGGATTCGTTCCAGAGAGCATAGCGGGGGAAGAACATCACGTAGTTGATGATCTTAAGGTCGCTGTTGCTGGTAGCCTGGTTGCGGAGATTGCAACGAACCTTGGCATACAATGGTGCGTCGTCCCATGAGGTGAAGTTGTCAGACCATTGGCCGTCCTCCATCATGGTAACGTCCCATTTCACGCCCTGATTGTCAGTCCATGTGTACTTCATGGAGCCGGGCATCTCGATGTTATTGTCACCTACATACTGGTTGTAGGCCTGCTCTGCGCGGAACATTGCCTGTCCCTCGGCGCTCATCACTGCGCTCTCGCCTGCCACGCGGGCTTCCGGTTTGATGAGAGCGGCCGGATTTACTGCCAACATGCTTCCTGTAGCCAGGAGAGCTGCTGAGAGTGCGTAGAATTTCTTCATACTCTTGTTGTTGGTTTTATGGTTATTATTTTGGTTTTCTCTCTTATTCTGAACAGATATTCAGAACTTTGCTTTGCGGAGATTCGCTTATTCGCAACAGTCTAAAGCTTTTACAATGCCGCTTATACAAGATCCGGTATCACGCTCAAGGCGAACCGCAAAGTCCGCGACGTTCTCCGACTGCAAAGTAAGTAATAATTTCGGACTCCTGCAAATGTTCGACAATTTTTTTAATAAAATGCGTATAATTTTATTAAGCCTCTTGTCAGGACCTCTGCCCAATCAGTCAAGAACTCCGTTGCAGACCCTGGTTACATGGTAGCCTTGGTCCCAGTAGTCGCGCAGCAGACCCCGGAAATTGGGTGTGTTGATCAATGCTCTGTCGCCGCTGTTATACTGTATGTCGCCATGTTTCTGCGACATGATGCAGAGTATCTGTCCGGGACCCATGCTGAGGTCGGTGATATTGTAGCCTTGTGCCCAGTATTCCTTTATCTTCTCTTCCATGGTCTGCCAATTGTCGGCGAAAAGATACGACTGCGCCCCGAAGGCTCTTGTCTTGCTCATGATGAAGGTCCACCTTCCGGATTCGGGATTATAGCACAGCGAGGTGATGGCATAGCCGTCGCGCCAATGATCCTTTATCCAGTTCCTGATGCCAACATTCTCTGAGGCATTCCAGGTTCCGTCGGCAATTACCTGTCTGCTGTATGGCACACCTTTGGTGCAGACAACTACCCACTGACCGATGTCGTTGCCCAGGGCGGTGATATAGTATCCTTCCGCAAGGCACATTTCGGTCCATTCCTGTGGCCACTTAACGCTTGTATAGAGACGTTGGTCCTGATAGTCGGTACCCTGAGCCATGGCAACGACCCACCCGGACTTTGTATAACCCAACGAGTTGATGTCGTAGCCCTGTCGCCAATAGGAGTTGATGGCAACGGTATCGATGGGATTGCCTATGCCGCAGACCAAGAGTTTGTCATGCTTCAGCACATCGGTCTTGTCTACCGCCAATACCTGGGATTGTGCCGCGCCGATTATTGTTGCCAAGAAAAGGATGGCAGTGAGGAGTCGTTTCATTGCAATGAATTAAAGATTATTGGCAATGGCGGTCACCACATATCCTTTGCCGATGTATTCCTGCACTTCTATGGGATCAGTGAGGCATACCTGATGCGGTGTGGTGCCGTCGCCGTAGCCATGGTTGAACATAACGCCCACATTCGAGGAACCGTAGGTGATACATTCTATGAAATAGTCGTTTGCCAGATAGGTCTCAACTATCGGCTCCATCTTGGTCCAGTTGCCCTTGAAGTCATAGCGCTGTCCGGGAGTGTTGTTGTCGCGCACACTCATCACCACTGCCCATTCGCCCTGACGCCCCGGCTGTTTGTCGGCGCACCATGCCGTTACCTGACGGTCGCTCGACGACCAGTTCTCGCGGATGAAGGAGGGAAGTTCCTCAACGGTTCCGGTCTTTACTATCTGCTGCGACAGACCGCAGTTAAGGCTTGTGATGACGAGCCATTGGCTCTCGCCGTAGGCTACCGAGGTGATCTGGTAACCTTCGTTCCATTCCTGCTGTATCCATTCCTCCGGCCATGCGGCGGTCATGGAGATGTGCTGCAGACGGATGCCGGTATTCTCCGCCATGGAAAGCACCCAGCCGTTGAGATTGGTGTAGGCGGCAGCAATGCAGCGTGAGCCGGATTTCAGAGCCTCTTTGTACTGCTCCATTGGGAAAGATTTGTTCAGCCCCCCATTGATGATGGTGTTATTGGTGTAGTCAGTACCCTGGGTCATTACGTAGACTGAGGCGTTTGCTCCGCAGGCGAACCCGAGAAGAACTAACAGTGAAAGTATTATGCGTCGCATAGTTTTTTGGGATAATGTTGTTGTCGTTTCTACTATTTAATAATGTGTAGGAAAGTTTGGGAGGAATCTCTTCAGAGGGTTGCTGCGAACTCCATGAGATAAGCCTTGATGAAGGGGTCTATATCACCGTCCATAACGCCGTTCACATCGCTTGTCTGATGGTTGGTGCGATGGTCCTTCACACGGCGGTCATCGAAGACATAACTGCGGATCTGGCTGCCCCACTCTATCTTCTTCTTCCCGGCCTCTATCTTGGCCTGCTCGGCACGGCGGTGGTTCAGCTCTTTTTCGTAGAGAATGGACTTGAGCTGACGCATGGCGTTCTCCTTGTTCATAAGCTGGGAACGGGTCTCGGTGTTCTCCACGACGATGCCCGAGGGCAGGTGGCGGAGCCGGACGCCGGTCTCGACCTTATTGACGTTCTGTCCGCCTTTGCCGCCGCTGCGGTAGGTGTCCCATTCGATGTCGGCCGGATT
>CAJMDR010000104.1 GCA_905212215.1 uncultured Porphyromonadaceae bacterium | reverse complement strand
ACAGGCTCTAAGCAGGACGGCATCCGCGTCTGCGTCTCCATGCTTGACAATGACGAGGCTTTCAACCGCCTGAACACCCGACTCAAAGCCTTTGACAATGACCACCGCAGGAATTAACTATGTAAGCGCCGAAGAGGCAGTACGCCTCATAGAAAGCGGCGACCATGTCTACATACAAGGCTCCACCTCCATTCCGGAGGCACTGTGCCAGGCCCTCGCCGACCGTGGCAACGAACTGCACGATGTGACACTGTACTCTGCTTTCGCCGTGGCCAAAGGTCCGGCACCCTACTGCAAGCCCGAGTTCAAGGATACTTTCCTTGTAAACAGCTTCTTTGTAAGCAACTCCGTGCGCAAATGGATTGCCGACGGCTATGGCGTAACCACACCCCGTTTTCTTGGCGAAGTGCCCGCATTGTTCCGCGACGGCACTTGCCGTGTGGATGTAGCGCTCATCAACTGCTCGGAACCGGATGAGGAAGGATATGTATCCTTCGGTATCTCGGCTGACCTCGCCACAAGTGCTGTGGAATGTGCCGACCGCGTCATAGCACAGATAAACAAGTACATGCCTTACAGCTACGGCGACGCCCGCATTCATATGTCAAAGTTGGCTGCGGCAGTACGTGTCGATGAGCCGTTGGTTGAAGTTCCTACAGCGGTACCTACAGAAAAGGAAATACGCATTGGCAACTTCATCGCCGAGCATATCCCCGATGGAGCCACATTGCAGATAGGCGTCGGCGGCATACCTAATGCCGTAATCCGCGCCCTAAGCAACCACAAGCACCTCGGCCTACACACCGAGGCGATGACCGATGGTGTTTTACCTCTGTTAGAGCAAGGAATCATCGATAACTCGCAGAAGAAGGTAATGCCAGGCGTTTCCGTGGCATCACTGGCACTCGGCTCGCGCAGGCTCTACGATTTCATGAACTACAACCGCGACATTATCATAAAAGATGTAGCATGGACCAACAACCCGTTCGTGATAGCGCAGAACCCGAAAGTGATGAGCATCAACTCATGCCTGGAGATAGACCTTACAGGTCAGGTATGCGCCGACAGTATCGGCACAAAAATCTTCTCCGGCATCGGCGGCCAGCATGACTTTGTATATGGTTCCAGCCAGAGCGAAGGAGGCCTGAGCTTCCTCGCCATGCTGTCGACCACCAACAAGGGAATGAACAAGATCAAACCAGTGCTCACAGAAGGCGCAGGAGTGGTCACCACCCGCTTCCAGACAAATTATGTTGTTACGGAACATGGCATCGCCAACCTGCGCGGCAAATCACTCCCAGAGCGTGCCAAGCTGATGATTGGCCTTGCGGCTCCGGAATTCCGTGAAGACCTTGAACGTGCAGCGGCAGAACGGTTCGGATACTCGTTCCTGCGGCTGAGATAACCTCAAGACTCTAAAAATGACTGCTTGTCTTGAATTGTAAGTCTCTTGCTTATGATTTAAGACAAGCAGATTTTTTATAACTCTCTATTCCCATCCCATCTTCTTATATGATCACTTACCTTATGAGTTTGAAAATGGATAAAGCACGATTGACATCACTGACTGTAATAATTTTGTTTTCACTCTTATTGTCAAAAGAGGCGGAGGCCGGAAATGCTGCTATCTACGCCAAGGTGCCTACTGCCAAGGAACTCCCCTATCGTCTTCAGTCGTTATCAGACGATTCACTCTTGCATTTGGGCGACATCTATCTGCATGAACGCCGCGACAATGAAAGTGCTTTGAAATGTTTTAATGTTGTTGCAGGCCGTAATACCGCCAAGACAAGCGAAGAAGCCAAGGAGAAAGCATTTCAGGCTTACTATGGCATGTGGAACACTTATATGCTCAACAGCTATAACCCTCATGCTGCATTGGACAATCTACTCACCGCCGAAGCCATAGCAGGTAAAAATCCGAAAGCGGCCGGCAAGCTGCACTATGCCTATGGAATAATATATTTTGTGCTGACGGCACAAAGTACCGAGAAAGAACTGTTGCAGGAATCCAAGAATCATCTCGCCAAAGCATTTGACCTCAGCTATGCCCAGAAGGATATTCCTACCTTGCACAGGGCATTCGACAATCTGATGCTTACATGTCTTATCCAACGACGCATTGGGGATGCGGACCGCGAGGTATCCATTCTCCGCAACTGGAAGAATCACCCTGAACCTTGGCGATTACGGCTCTCACTCCTTCTTTACGATGCCCGCAAAGCCGAATCCTCAGGCCAGACGGAAAAGGCGAAGGATTATTATGCCACAATATTGAAGATACTACCCAAAACGCCAGAGAACACACGCTATCTGGCGACTGCCTACTCAAGTATATCAAAACTTTTGGCCTCGCAGAACAGAAACAAGGAAGCGTTAGTTGCACTTGATTCCGCCATGGTGCAGGCATACCGCTACCAGATGCACGATGTAAGGCTTGCTATTTTGGAGGATTATCAAGGTATTTATGAGTCCATGGGTGACAAGACAAAGGCAAGCAAGATATACGACCAGAAACTGATGCTTAAAGACTCCATCCTGTCTTATCGCATGATAGGCGCCATGAGTCAGATTCAAGGTCTGGAGAAACGAAGGGAGCTGGAACAACAACTGAGTGTGGCCAAGCTACAACACACAGTAACCATCTATGCGCTGATAGCTATGGCATTGATTGTGTTCGCCGCCATCTGGGTGTCGAGTGTCATCTATCGCAAGAACAGGAAACTGACATTGCGAGGCCGCATTCTTTATGACCGGGTGCAGGAACTCAGCCGCCAGCAGGAAGAAGAGGCCAGACAGCTTACTGAGGAAAAGCATAATCCTGCGAACTTGAATATGCCTGAGAAGGAATATGAACGGCTCTGTGTCCGGACAAAAGAGATTCTCAGCGACATTCCACTGGTTTGCTCACCCGACTTCACCCTTTCAAAACTTGCGGAAGCCCTTGGCGTTCAATCGCGTATAGCCAGCCGAATACTGAATGACATAACCGGAGAAAATTTCTGTACTGCAGTGAACCGCATCCGCATACTCGAAGCCTGTCGACGACTCAAGACCACCAAATACGGCAAATATTCTTCGGAAGGAATAGCACTGTCGGTAGGTTTTCAATCACGCAGTGCCTTCAATTCCAACTTCAAGAAGATAACCGGACTTACGGTAAAAGAATACAAAGCCCTCGGTAAAGAAACGTCCCAACAGCCATCAGCGCCCGCAACCGATGACTATTCCGATTGCGATAACTGCGAAATGTAATCAGCGCATTGAGGCGGTAGCGAGATTGATGGTAATGGATGCCGGGAAGAGACGGGAGGGATCCCCGAAAAGCATGGCGGTCTCACGCAGGTTTTCTTCTGTCATGTGGAGTCTGACGCTACCCAGATCGTGGCCATTTGCCACCACATGCACAGGTTTGGATAGGTCCAGCAGTTCAGGAGCGAGATAGACGCGCACAAAGCCTTCTTTGGCCGGCTCGTAGTTTTTGGCAAAAGTCAGTTGTATGCCCCAGTTGGGGTCTGTCTGCGTAACAGTGTAGTGTACACGGTCCACGTTAAGGCTTACGGTGTTGGAAGGACTGTCTATAACAAGCTCATAGCGGGTACGAAGATCCGCTCCATCTGTATCTTTTCCTTTCGGCTCCACTACCGCAAGGTTGTAGAAAGCATTACGCTTACGGCCATCCATTTCATAGTTTTCCCAGCTGACACAGCGAGACATGGCATTGCGTTTATGTCTTACAAGCCAAGGCGTAGTGGGTGTATAATCTATACCATGTCCTTTCCCCGGTATCAGCTCTATGCGGTGGTTGTAGTATCCGGGATTTTCATTCTCCAGAGAATCGAGGACGTTCTTCGTTATTTGCGTCAGATAGTTGCGGTAAAATCCTGTATCATTGTCCCCGGTCAGCAAGCTAAAAGCGATGTTACGTAAATTTTCCGCTGGAGCGTTACGCAACGGTTCGCCACCAGCCATAGGCCCAGCTCCCGCCAGATAGTCAGCATAGAAAGATGCAAGACGCTGCGAGCCATAGCCTCCCTCACTGATGCCGAAGATATAGATGCGGTCAGGATCCACACCCCTGGCGAGAGACAGGCGCAGCCAACTCTCTATAGCCTGCTGCTTGCCACGCTGATACCACCGATACCACGCCCCTTCATTGGAGATGCGAGGGATTATGTAGATACTCGGTGCATCGTCGAATCTCTGTGCCAGTTTCAACCCCGTAGCCCATTCTTTATCACGAGGTCCGGAGCCATGAAGATAGATGAATAATGGCGGTTTGCCAGAGACCTTTCCAGTGCTGTCAGGCTTGAATCCGTAGCGCATGAGCATTCTTGCATCAGGCTCTAATGATGCCGGAATATTCCAAATGGCTGTGGTATCAGAACCAAGAGGATGTAGAAAGTCAGGAAGCAGCTTGTTGTCTACTGAATTTATGATTTTAGAGGCCCATTCTTTCCATACCTTTTCACGACATTTGCCAAGCTCTTTGGAGTTCTTTATTACATGTACTCTTTTAGGCATAGGAGCCAAAACTATTGCTGAGATTACTGAGTCGGTGTTGTCTATGCTCAATAATTGGCGGCCATATATATCAGCCAATGCAGAAGGAGGCATCAACAGCAACAGAGCTGCGGAAAGGGCGGATTTGAGTACATTGTGAGTGCTATGAGCACTCTGAGTACTGGGAGTACTATGAATACTATGAGTTCTATGAGGACTGGGAGTATCGGGAGAACCGATTGATTTATGGCTGGTATTCTTTATCATTTTATTTCTCAGGAATATAGTTGCGCACTTTAAGATTTGTAACCCGACTCTTGAAATCGCCTGCTTGCTTGAGGGGGAACACGAGAGTACGTACCTGAGCCATCTTGTTCTTGCCGTTATAACTCAGCCACCGAGTGTTCATGTCATCCACCAACTTGCCGTCTACATAAAGAGAGACTGTACGGTTGGTGCCGTCCACACGCACATGATATTTCTTTCCGGAGAGGACATTGAACCGAAAACTATTGAGTTGCCCTTCGCGGCTGTAACCCATATTCCCGGTAATTGGATCACTGAGCCAGAAAGTGGCCTCGGGAGTCCGGAACAGCACCGTACCTGTGCTATCATTAGCGCCCTCTATATCAAACTCTACGCTGTAGTCATAGCCAATTTCATCTATTGGTAGAATCATTCCCGGAATCACTTCGGCGAGGTCAAGTACCGTATCCGGCACCTTACCCTGCTTTGCGAGATAGTTCACACCAGGAGCTTCGCCAAGGATATTGCTCTTCTTATCGAACACCTCATAAGTCAGCGTCACATGACTGCCGTCCCAGGTCTTGGTTGCCATAACCGGAAGAGAGCGCATAACACGGTGATGAATGTCGCGGGTCGTAGTGCCGTTGTTGGGGTGGTCATTCCATACTGCGAACATACCACCCTTTATCTGAGGATGTCCCTCATCGAATTTTTCTCCGCCGATGTTTGCCGGAGTCCAGTCCTTGTACAGCAATTCATTGTTCAGATAGTCGTAGTAATAGCCTGCATTGGGCACTATATAAACATAACCGTCCGGTATGCTTATAACCTCATAGCCAAGCTCAAGCATATCTTTAGGCTGTGCATAGCCATTGTACCACAAATACATTTCCACACCATTTGACTGGACCGGAGTGTTGCCTTTTGCATGACTAAGCGAGCCCCATACCAAAGGCTTTTTGCCTAATTTCTGCACATACTTTATATATCGGTCGGTGAAAGCGCGGAACTTCTCCATGGTGATACTATCGCCCTGATACTCATCGGTTCCTATATGGAAGTTTGGACTGATAAATACAGGGTCATCTCCTCCAATATATTCAGCAATCAGCCTGTCAAGAAATTCATATGTTTCCGGAGCATTCAGATTCAGATGATCAGCACCATTTCGTCCGTCAGTACTTGCTATTGCAGGCATATAGCGCGTCAACGCAAGACTATGAGCCGGCACGTCAATCTCACTCACTATGTCCACGCCACGCGAAGCAGCATATTTCTGAAATTCACGGTACTCCTTCTTGCTATAGGAGCCATCGCGTGCTGTAAGACCCGGAAAGATTTCGCTCTCCATACGGAATGCCGCCGGAGTCTTATCCCAGTCATCATCGAAGTAATACTTGAAACCATTGTCATTAAGATGAACATGCAGGCGGTTCATCTTGTAATATGCCATATCCTCTACCAACTTGTAAAGATATTCAAGCGGTATATACTTGCGTCCTGCATCCATCATCAGGCCTCGCACAGGATATGCAGGCCAATCAACAGCTGTACCCTTTGACAGCGCGGGAGACTGACTCAACATCTGCAACAATGTCATACAGCCCCAGCGCACTCCATTTATTGTGGGAGCGGATATTTCCACCTTGTCATCAACGGACATAACATATCCCTCATCTCCGAGTTTACGGTTTGACTTGAGAGCGAGGCAGATGTCATTGTCAGATCCCTTTCCTTTGCGGACTGCCATAGGCTTACCGGTCAAAGCGGTGTATTGTGAAGCCAACTGCATTGCCACAGGTTCCAGAGACGCAGTCAAATAAGTCACAGCCGATGCGTCAGTAAAAGTCAAAGTACCGGAGGCTCCCTTCCACTCACGCAGTTCCGGAGCTGTAAAAGGCTTAGGATTAGTATTAATTTTTGCGGTTCCATAAAGCGGAACAACTGTCATCAGAGACAAAACGGCACAAAGCCGCAACATCGTTTTCATGGTCATAGAGTGGTGAAAGTTATTGGATTGATTAAGGGGTTATTAAAAGTTATTAAAAAATGAATGTAAAATTTTGAACCGACCTCTAAGAGGTAGAGGAGGAAGCTGTCAGACTTCGGATTGCGGAGGTATAGCTTTGATAAAGCGTGCAGGATTTCCGGCTACGATTGTATCCGGGGCCACATCTTTTGTTACCACACTTGCCTACCACAGCATTGTCACCGACAGTGACACCGGGAAGGATTGTCGCTCCCGCTCCTATCCAGGCGTTTTTACCTATATGAGCCGGCCTGCAGGTAATAATCTGACGCTGATAAAGATCGTGGTTGTTTGAAATCAGCTGTACGTTTGCTGCAATCAGGGCACCGTCGTCAATAGTAATACCTCCGGCGGACATCATCAGGCAACCGGGCATGACA
>CAJMDR010000103.1 GCA_905212215.1 uncultured Porphyromonadaceae bacterium | reverse complement strand
ATTAGCGGGGTCGTCTACAAGAACAAGTCCGGGCGATTGCTCCATGGCTTTTCTTACATCCTTGATGTCGAGCGGCTTTTCCGTGCGAATCCATACCGCCTCGCTATGGGCGCGCATTACGGGCACCCTAACGCACATAGCCGACACCTTAAGCTCCGGAGCATGAAGTATCTTCTTGCTCTCACGCTCCATCTTCATCTCCTCATTAGTATAATCGTTGTCGAGGAAAACGTCCACCTGAGGAATAAGGTTGCCCAAAAGCTGAGCCTGGAACTTATTCACCTTTGTCTCTCTGCCGGCCACAACATCCTTGAGCTGTTCCTCCAACTCAGCCATGCCGGAAGCTCCGGCGCCCGAGGCAGCCTGATATGTGGCCACATGGATACTCTCGATGTGGCTGAGACGATGTACGGGCGCCAAGGCCACAAGCATCTGTATGGTGGTGCAGTTGGGGTTGCCTATTATGTTACGCGGACGCACAAGAGCATCATCGGCGTTTACCTCAGGCACGACGAGAGGCACATCGGCATCCATGCGGAAAGCCGACGAATTGTCGATCATGACGGCACCGCGGGCGGTGATGACTTCGGCAAATTTCTTCGACACACCCGCTCCCGCAGAGGTGAACGCCACATCTACTCCGGCAAAGAGCTCCGGGTCGGAGGTAAGCTCCTCAACAGTTATTTCCTTGCCCTGAAAGATGTATTTCCTGCCTGCGGAACGCTGCGAGCCGAACAGCCTGAGCGAGTCCACCGGAAATGCCTGTTCGTCGAGAACACGCATCAGTTCCTGACCTACCGCTCCGCTGGCTCCTACTATCGCTACATTCATGATTACAAGTAGCTAAAAGGTTATCTACGATTTACTGACGGCCGCTTACCTGCGCCTTGCGATCTATTTTCTTCACCAGACCCTGAAGCACGCTGCCAGGACCGAGTTCCACGAATTCCGTAGCGCCGTCTGCTATCATGTTCTGAACGCTCTGTGTCCAGCGTACGGGAGCGGTAAGCTGCTTGATGAGGTTTGCCTTGATTTCGACGGCATCGGTATGCGGCTTGGCATCCACATTCTGATAAACGGGACAGCGCGGAGTGCTGAACTCTGTCTGTTCTATGGCCTTTGCCAGTTCCTGACGTGCCGGCTCCATGAGCGGGCTATGGAAAGCGCCTCCCACTTTGAGTCTCAGAGCACGTTTAGCTCCGGCCTCGAGCATTTTCGTGCAAGCGGCGTCAACGGCCTCGACAGCGCCGGAAATCACCACCTGACCGGGACAGTTATAGTTTGCGGCTTCCACCACGCCATCTACTGAAGCGCAGATTTCCTCCACCTTCTCGTCGGGAAGAGCCAATACGGCAGCCATGGTAGAGGGCTGCATCTCGCAAGCCTTCTGCATTGCCTGTGCCCTGGCACTTACCAGTTTCAGACCTTCGTCGAAGCTGAGCGCTCCGGCGGCAACGAGGGCGGAAAACTCGCCCAGGCTGTGACCGGCCGTCATGTCGGGGTTGAAATCGGGGTCTGTGAGAGCCAGCACAACGGAATGAAGGAATACCGCCGGCTGGGTTACCTTAGTCTGTTTGAGGTCTTCCTCGCTGCCCTCGAACATTATATCGGTGATGCGGAAACCGAGTATCTCGTTGGCACGATCCATCAGTTCCCGCGCTTGTGCATTGTTCTCGTAAAGTTCCTTGCCCATACCTGTAAACTGGGCTCCCTGTCCGGGAAAAACGTATGCTTTCATAAACTTATTTTTACGCCCGGAGTGGCTCTCGCCTCCCCGTAGCCGTGGTTTAAGACTGCAAAGGTAATATTTTTTTGAATAATAATTTGCATCGGCTGTAATTATTGAGTACTTTTGTCGTCATAAACATATAACCACCAATCTCCAACGACATGAAAAAGAAGAGACTGAATATATGTTTGACCATAACGGCACTTATCGCCGCCATAGCGGTGGTGACGGTCATGTTCTCCGCCCTGGTGAAGGCCGCCTCCATCGATAAAGTATACACCATCAGCGGAACCACTACAAACACCTCGGGAAGCACGAATACCCTTCGCATCGAAACTCGCGGCGACTCCGTATATGTCATTACAGGCAACACCCCGAACAATATGTCCACCGGCACTAACCGCAGGGTGACGCAGGGTTGCTCTTTCGACAATGACGACAGCGTATACGAATATGACCCGGCTTGCGAGTATGATGAGAATGGGACCAAAGTACAGCGCATAATAAAGAATGTTGGCGATTTCCATTCTATCTCCTCCTGCAGAGCCATAAAAGTAGTTTACACTCAGGGAAAACCGGGCGATATAAAGATTGTTGGCCCGGAAAAACTTGTCCGCTATCTTGACGTGAGCTGCGACAACGGCGAGCTGGAGTTGTCTTACCAGAACGGAAAAGTAAAGAACATTAACAACAGCGTCACCGTGACTTGTTCCTCAAGAGGATTGAACGACCTTGACCTGTCGACGGCCAGCAAGTTCATCGCACAAACTCCCATAAAGATAAATGGAACATTGAATATTGACCTTTCGTCCGCAGCTTCCGCCAGCATTCCGGCATTCCAGGGAAAAGGACTTACCATTGACTGCAGTTCCGCGTCATCGCTGAACATTCCTTCCATAACAGCCAATTCCCTGAACCTGGACCTTGCCTCGGCGGCTAAGTTCCACACCTCCGATGTCAATATCTTAGGCGACGTGGAGATTGACTTAAGCTCAGCTTCCAATTTTAACACATCTTCCATATTGAACTGCAACCGCTTCACCGGTTCCTGTTCCGGCGCTGCAGGATGCAACATACAGCAACTGAGGGCTTACAGTGCAGATATAGATTGTTCTTCGGCAGCGAATTTCCGTATCCCGGACGGTCTGAACTGCAATAACAACAAAGTGTCGGTCTCAGCATCCTCCACGGCCACAATATCTATAGGTCCGGTTCAGGCAGGGTCCATTATTCTTGAAGCGACATCGCAAAGCAACATCACCCTTGGCAAGACAAGCGTCAATACAGTCAGGATAGAAGCCTCCATGAGCACCGTCACACTTCGAGGCAAGGGCAACACGGCAAATATCGAAGCATGGTCCATGGCGAGGATTAACGCCGGAGAATTCTCGGTGGGATCGGCGACTGTCGATGCACGCAACAACGCTAAAATCACAATCAAGGCCGACAGGCTTAACCGTCAATAATGACAGCAGAAGAACTGAAACAGTATTCAGATCCAAGAAGATACAACCTCATACTTACCCTGGGCACAGGTCGGCTGCAAGGCTGGTTTGTGCCCTACGGCCGTAATGACATACCTCCTGTAAAGGGGATAGAAGTGGCCTATACCCCCGAAGAAGACCGCACCCTGGCACAGATAGAGAATGCCGTCTACGACAATCCTATACTGTTGGAAGAGTATGACTGCCACATCCTCATCGATACTCCGAAACAGCTTCTTGTGCCCGGTAAAGAACCCGGCAATCTTGCCGCTCAGTCCATGAAACGGTTCTATGAGAGTGAAGAGAGCGATGTCTTCACCGCTCCTATGGGAGAAGCTACCATAGCTTTCACACTCTGCCCCGGACTGAGATCGTTCCTCAACCGCACTTTCGCAGGGGTTACGCCGCAGCACAGGCTCTCACCGCTTTTCCGCTGGTTCAGTGCCGACAGAAACGCTCCCGGAAGAGTGAGGGTATATGCCGACGTCGATGCTCCTTATCTGCATCTGTTGGCTTTCAATGGCGAGAGACTGCTTCATGCCTCAACGCATCGCGCTCCCGCCACGGCCGATGCCGCTTATCTCATCTTCGCCCTGTGGCAGCAACTTGGCCTCGGGGCTGACGGAGGGCAGCTCAACATATCCGGTTCCCCGCAAACCCGCAAAGAACTTATGCCGCTGCTCAGACGTCATATTAATTATGTAGGGCTGAGCCTGTTGCCGCGCATGGAGAACGCCGACCACATACCCACCCCGGTACTCCTCTCCTTCGCCTGAACATTGATATTGTTATGAGAGTAATAAGAGGAAAATACGGCAAACGCCGCTTCGATGTGCCGAAAAACATCTCGGCACGTCCCACCACCGATTTCGCGCGCGAAAATATTTTCAATGTACTGGAGAATCTCACGGATTTGGAGGGTAAAAGTGCTCTGGATCTTTTCGCGGGTACCGGTGCCATCAGCCTCGAGTTCCTGTCGCGTGGTTGCGCTCAGGTTACAGCCGTGGAGAAAGCCAGGGTCCAGACTTCGTTCCTGAAAAGCCTGCAATCCACGCTGCATGACCCCGGTTTCAAAGTGGTGCATGGCGATGTGTTCCGCTTCATAGCAAGTTGCAACGAGAGCTACGACATTGTCTTTGCCGACCCTCCCTACGACTTGCCTTGGTTCGCCGAAGTGCCGGAAAGGGTATTGGATTCAAAATTACTTAAACCGGGCGGTATCTTCATCCTGGAACACAGCAAGAATTACGATTTTTCTACGTTGCCGTACTTCGAGCAGCACAGAGCCTACGGCTCGGTGAACTTTTCAATTTTCAGGATACCGGAGGAAGAAGGGAATTCCGGCTCAGACGAGTCAGACAGGTCAGACGGTTCAGACAAGTCGGACGAAGAGGCGAATAAGGTAATTGACTGACTAACCAGCAATAACAAAGAAAGACTGCGCTATTTGTAACACAGTCTTTCTTTTTTCATTCTGACAGCACCTTAACGTTTGATGCCGAGAAAATCGCCTGTAGTCCCGAACAACAGGTCCACCTCGTTGTGGAGGTCTACTTCATAGCCTCTTGCATCGCGTTGCATCTCCTCAATGAAACTGTTGGGATAGTTGGCGGCAACATACGTGTCGATTGCCTCGGGATAGAAGCCCTTGGGAAGCGGTAAATTGTGGTCGCCTTCCACCTCGTACCAACGACCGTTGGCATCGAACTTGATTTCGCCGCCACCGCGGAACTGCACCTCATACCATACGGGGTTGTCGTTGTTCTTGATTACCTTAACTATCTCATAATCAGTGAAATAGCTGTTGATGAAAGACTTCGCTTCCATGGGGAGTTGGTCCTTCACAGTTATCTCTTCTTCCGTGTCGCCGTCGGAACACGCTACAAAAGTAAAGCCGAGGCAAAGAGCCATGAGCATTACGGGAATGTATTTCAGTATCTTTTTCATAGTCTTTAAGTTTTGTAATACAACGCCTCCGAAGCCATTAAAGTTCTAACGGATACAATACATATGTAATTACACAGACAACACATTAAGCCATACTGAAAATTTAACATTTTCTAAAAAAAATCATTATCAATTCAATCTTTATAGCTACATTTGTAGAAAATTCAAGACCTATATATGCAGATCTTTTCCCATCCTACCGAAGAGGAACGCAAAATACTGCCCCGCCTCATAATTGGGGGGGGCCACCTATCTGTTGAGTCCTGCGAATATAGACAAATTCATCAATCTCTGCCATGTTGAAGAATATTCCAATGGTGAGTTTATTATGGAGACAGGCAAGATTTTCAATCGTCTGGGCATTGTCATTTCAGTCATTACCAGAGTGTGGCATACCGAAAACAACACCGAAAAGACACTCTATTTCGGTTTGGCAAACACAGTATGTGTGTCAATGCATGGTTTTCTGTTCGATTTCCCGGCTGCAAAAAACAGAGAGGCATGTGTACCGTGCGTTTGCTCGTCATCAATAGAGATGACTTTCGCCGGTTCATGGAAACTGACAGCGAGGTTTCCAATTGGTTTCTCGGCCGACTCATGTTCCAGTTGTACGGCTTCGAGAAAAAGCACAAAATGCTACGAGGCACGGCAAAGGAACAATATCAGGCTATTGTTGAACACCGGCCATACATATTTAATAAAGTGCCACTTTTAATAAAGTGCCACTCAAGCACATCGCTTCCTACATAGGCATCACCCCCCCTTATTTGTCCTGTATCCGTGCCGAAAAAACTCCTCGGGAAGAATAGCAGAAAAGATGAATTTTCAGGCTTTTATATGTTTTTCGCTATCCCCTCAAACGCCAGACACAAATAACGCAAAACACAGAGGATGTGTCAATGATCAGACTGACACATCCTCCCTATTCAGGCTCCTGACGCCGTATCTATGATCATCAATTGCCGGGAGCCATAACTTTGCGTACCGAGCCATCGCTCATACGCAAGATATTGACTGCTCCGGGAACCATTTCGCGCAGACGTCTGCCAGTGATGTCGTAAATCTCGATTACTGTAGGTTCATCCACACTCTCCGTTTGCACACCTTGATGTGCATCGCCTACTATGTTCTTAAACTTGCCCCAAATGGGACAAAAAGCAGCCTTTTTCCGTCCATGGAGCAGACAGCGCTTTCCACTATCTTAAAATAGGGATTGGCTGCTCCGATCGTGATGGTTTTCAGCTTGGATGCTCCGAATTGCGGATTATCGCCCAGATGTTTCACACTGGAGGGGATGTGCAGCGTTTTCAGTCCCGTATAAGCAAAAGCTGCGGCGCCGATATACTCCAGACCTTCGGGCAACGCAAGAGTGTCAAGTCCGGAACAAGACTGAAACGCCTGGCCACCTATGATCTTAACTCCCTTCGGGATATTGATGGACTTCAACGACATATTGTTGTAGAAAGCGCAGGAGTCTATGAACTCCACATACTTGCCGAGTTGAATCGTCCTTGCCATAGTGTTGACGTAAGCGGCACGGAACCCGACGGCAGTAACACGGTAGACAGCGTTCTCGTAGACCACGCTGTCAGGCACGATGATGTCGTTGTAGACATGGCGCAAGTCAGTGACCGTAGCTTCCTTAGTCGATGTGTTCAGCTCGTAGCCAATGTCTGCCTGCCTGTAGTCGATGGTTCTCGACCACACCGACTGTGGCAAAAGCAATGCCATGACTGCCATTGCCATGCTTGTCAGGATTGTTCCTGTAAGGGTAGATTTCTTTCTCATGCGAGAGTATTTTTGTTATGTGAAACTTTTGTTCGCGAACAAAGTTAATAGCGAAATAATACTTCTCGATATATTTCCGCTCGCTTTAACATGCCGCACAATCATTTATAAAACTATGTAAAGTCACTTCTTCACATTACAATCATTAAGTTCCAAATGCCTTCCACTTTATAGAGACATACAAGAGGTAGGGTATTTGCGTATGTCGGCGATTTTTATTAACTTTGCAAGTCAAAAAATAGGCATCGATGTATAGA
>CAJMDR010000102.1 GCA_905212215.1 uncultured Porphyromonadaceae bacterium | reverse complement strand
GAGCAAAAGTCTCGGCAACTCCCCTGACCCGCTGGAACTGATAGAGAAGTATGGCGCCGATGGAGTGCGTATGGGTCTTATGCTTAATGCTCCCGCAGGCCACGACATAATGTACGATGACTCTCTGTGCGAACAGGGCCGCAACTTCTGCAACAAGATATGGAACGCTTTCCGCCTTATAGAAGGCTGGAACGTGGACGCTAACCTCGCTCAGCCCGAACATTCGCAGCTCGCCGCACAATGGTTCCGTGCAGTATTGCAGAACACCATGGCGGAGGTTGAGGACCTCATGGGCAAGTTCAGAATCTCGGAGGCTCTCATGGCGCTCTACAAACTGTTCTGGGATGAGTTCTCGGCCTGGTATCTGGAAATCATCAAACCGGGATACCAGCAGCCTCTTGATGCCACAACCATGGCCGATGTACGCGGCTTCTTCACCACTTTGCTTGAACTTCTGCACCCGTTCATGCCCTTCATTACAGAAGAACTGTGGCAGCATATCGCAGAGCGCAAGCCGGGAGAAAGCATCATGAGGGCACAGCTACCCGCAATAGACAAAGAACAGGACAACAGTATAGTGGCTCTGTTCGAGACATTGAAAGAGACAGTAGCCGGAGTACGCACAGTGCGTAAGCAGAAACAGATTCCGCAGCGCAATGAACTTGAACTGCTTGTCTTAGGACCGCATGACTCCACTCTTGACGCCATATTGGTCAAGATGGCCAACCTTAGCGCTATCAAGGCGGTTGACGAGAAACCTGCCATGGCAGCGGCCTGGCGTGTAGGTGCTACAGAATATGCCGTTCCGCTCGCAGGTAATGTAAATGTGGAAGAAGAGCGCAACAAACTGCTTGCAGACTTGAAGCGATTCCAGGGCTTTAAAGCCGGAGTGGAGAAGAAGCTCGGTAACGAACGATTCGTTGCAAACGCTCCTGAAGCTGTAGTGGCATTGGAACGCAAGAAATTAGCTGACGCCACTGCCAAGATTGAGGCTATACAGGCTTCTTTGGCGCAGTTAGGCTGATGATGTAATTTCTCTATTTTTCTCTTTCATAATGATATCATGATTTAAATCAACAGCAAGGTTTGTGTGGTTTTAAAGCCACATGAATCTTGTTGTTAACCAAATAAGTTAAGCCTGCAGTAAGGCGATAATCCATTTCCTTGTTGTCTGAAGATGAATCTTAAGGAAAATATCATTGTTGTAAAAGGTCTTATAAAGACCCATCAGATAGAACGCATAGAGCCTGGCGGAGAAGGTTTTATAGTAAAGTTCGCCCATACCGACAAAGAATTCCGGTATGGCAGTGACATTGTTGTCTGGCTGCGGAACCCTAAAGAGGTAAATCTTGACAATACACAGATACGTGTGAAAGGGCGCTACAGAAAAGATGTGTTGTCGATAGTCTCATTTCATGGTTCCGACAAAGTCTATTATGCGATAGAATATGAAGATCCGTTAGGTGAACGTCGCGATGGAGGACTGACGGAACAATATTCCGGGGAAGATGTGGAGATACGTCGCTCTTGCCTGAAAGGGGAAGTAGCTGTATTGCTGGAATATTTTACCCTGTGTGCCACAATCCGTAACAAGACTATACCACGCAATGAGGAAGTCACAAAAGATACATCCGAATCGTATCAGATAATTAATTTTGTCGATGTCAACAGTGCCGCCGCAATTTATATGCAGCCTGAGCGACAACGTGAAAGATATCATGTTGACAGTCTAATCTTTCCTTTCTCTTTCGACAGTGCACAGTCAAAGGCAGTGCGTAACGCCTTGCAGCATCAGATAAGTGTGGTACATGCTTCGGAACCGAATTCTATTCGTGATACAGTGCTGAATATCATAGCGAACCTGTTGTTGCACAACAAGACCGTTCTTGTGGCGGCAGCCTCAGATGCCGTGCAGAATAATATTCTGAAAATTGTGAAAGAGATGGGTTTGAAATTTCTGATGGTCAAGATAGGGCATACTGTATCATATGGTACAAGGTTTATATTGTCGTTAGCCCCGGTACCTGATTTGTCGTCATGGCATAGAACAGACGAGGAGATGAAGACAGAAAAAGAAGAAGTGGCTTTGGGTCTGAAGTCTCTTGAATCTTACTTTGAACGGCAGGATAAATTGACTGATGTCCGGACTGAGTTGCAGGCTATCGATCATGCAACAGTAACGGATTCAGGAACAGACTGTTGCAATGTGGCGGAAGCTTCGGAATTATATAAACTGTCAGATGAACTGAAGGAACTGGAAGAGTATCTCTCAGGCTCTCGGAAATCTATTCTGAAAAGGTTCAATTTCAAAATAAAGAGGAGCCGATTACAGTCGGCGTTAAAATCTAAAGCAGGAATTACCGACAGAGTCTCTTCTGAGAATATAGGAAGCATTATAACGGCTGTAGAGAGGCTTTATCGCTTTAAGAAAGCGAAAGCATTACGAGAGGAAATATATGCTCTGAAAACTGAACCGGAAAGTCAGGCAGATAATGGATTAATGTCTTTGGTTAATGAAAAATCATTGAGCATTCTGCATGCCTTTCTGGAGGGACAAGGCTATTGTTCGCGTATGTTATGGGATTCACAAGAAGAGATAATGGCGAATAGCGAAGAGTTCATAAATGATCATCCTGTGGTGGTAAGTCTCGCACATCTTGCAAAGAAGTATTTCAGCATGAATGCTTTGTTCGATTATGTGATTTTCCCTGATGCCTCGCGAATTTCGGCAGAGACAGGAATCCTTGGACTTACGTGTGCGAAGAACGCGGTGCTGATAGGCGATCCGTCTAAGACATTCCTTGAAGTCACCGAAGAACAGCGTTCCTCCATGCATCTGGTAAGAAAAGAACTAAACGTAGACGATAAGTATAAAATGGAAGGGCGAAGCTTGCTTCGCACGGTGTCGGAGGTAATCCCGTCACTGCCTACAGTGACTTTATATCCTGGTTTGTAAAGGATTACGCTAAAGACGCTAAAGTCAATCCTCTCTTTCGGACAATGGTGGCTTTTGAGGTGCCGCAAATGAGCCTTTCTGCCACATCCTCACTGTAATTTTCAACATTTGTTGACGTCTATAATAAGGCCGCTCAGTAATTTTGCGGTGTGAAAACATAATATCAACAAGTAATGAAAACGATAATTGCTTTGATATCTGTTGCGTCATGTGTTTTTGGCGCAACGGCCCGGACAGAGACAACAGACACCGTGTCGGCGCAAGCACTCCAGGAGGTAGTGGTAGAGGCCCCGAAAGTGGTGAGAAAGTCAGACATGGATATATATCATCCATCGAAAAGTGCCATAGAGCACTCGCAGAACGGACTCCAGCTACTCAATAATCTTATGATTCCCACACTGAGTGTCAACGATGCCTTAGGGCAGATAAAGGCCGCAGGACAATCAGTGCAGATACGCATAAACGGTCGCGAATCTTCCATTGACCAGGTGAGGACTCTGCTCCCCGAGACTATAAAGCGTGTGGAATGGATTGATAATCCTGGTCTTAGGTATGGAGGCGCCAACTATGTGTTGAATTTTATCGTTGCCAATCCCACCGTAGGAGGTTCTCTGATGGCAGAGGCAATGCCAGCCCTGAATCAGGCATGGGGCTTCTATATGGCAGACGCCAAATTCAACAATGGTCGCTCTCAGTGGGAGGTGGCCGGAAACCTTAAACTCACCAATAAGATCAAAACACACCGTGATTATACGGAGACATTCATATATCCTGACGGCAGTTCTCTGACCCGCGATGAGATTCCGAAGGGCGGCTCCATCGACAATACGCAGTCTTTCGCATGGGCTTCCTACAGCTATATCAAGCCTGACACAACTGTGTTCATGGCTGAACTGTGGCTGGGTCAAAATCTGACTGATAAGTATAAGTACGAGGGCCTGCTTTCTCTCAGTGACGGAGCCGATGATATTCTCCTTTCCGATTCCCACGGCAACAAGGGAAAGACTCCGTCATTGTCGCTGTACTGGCAACAGACTCTTCCGCGCAAACAGATGTTTATTGTCAACTTCAACAGTTCTTTCTATTTCGGCCGTTCCTTTTCCGATTATCTGGAACAGATTCCGGGCAAGACGGATTATCTGACGGACATACACACCCTTATCAAGGACCGGAATCAGGCATACGCCTTAGAGTCAGACTATATAAAGAACTGGGGCAACAGTCGCTTTACCGCCGGAGTATCCTATACGGCAAACAGGAACCGTTCACGCTACGAGAATCTTGACGGTGAAATCTTCCATCAGCGTCAGGACAAAGTCTATTTGTTTGCTGAATACTTCCATCGTTTCGGTAAATGGACTGCCACAGCCGGAATGGGTGTACAGTATACCGATTTTCTGTTCAGGGAATCGAACCGTGGCACACATTCCTGGAGTCCGCGACCTCAGGCAACAATAACTTATTCGCTGAACCAGAACCATAATTTCCGTCTCAATTTTACATCGTGGCAGTCAACGCCCTCTTTAGCAGAGACAAATGTAGTGCCTCAGCAGCTCGACGGTTTCCAGTGGCGTGTAGGCAACCAGAATCTTAAAACGGCAAATTCCTATATGCTCACTTTCCGTTACGGGTTCAATTTCCCGAGAATCAACGGCTCATTCGGCATACGCGCCTTCACTTCCCCTAATGCCATCACTCCTTATCTATATTGGGAAGATGACAAGCTGCTCACGACTTACGAAAACAGCCGCGGTCTGCAAAATCTTTCATTTTTCCTTGCGCCACAAGTAGAGATTATTCCGAAATGGCTGATGGCAAGCGGATATGTGCAGTTCCGTATGGAAAGGATGCGCGGCACAGGATATTCCTATCACAATAGCGCTTGGAGCGGGAACGTGGAAATCCAAGTTATGCATTGGGGCTTCGTATTGACCGGACAGTATACCCGCGCTCAAAGAGATTTGTGGGGCGAGAAAATTTCCTGGGGCGAGGACATGAATGTCATAGATTTGAAATATAACTGGAAGTCATGGCAATTCGGCTCCGGAATAATTTTGCCTTTCGGTAAATATGATCAGGGCAGCAAGTCTCTGAGCAAATGGAACCGCAACGAGCAGCATATGCGGCTGAATATGCGTATGCCATATATTTCAGTTGCGTATAACCTGCAATGGGGTCGCCAAAAAAACAGTGCGCAAAAACTCGTGGATGTCGATGCCAACGCCGATCATTCCACAGCAGGCGGTCGCTAAAAACTTTATATACCTCTGCAGCAGCAACCGTGGTTTTCAGTAACTGCGGTTGCTGTTGCATTGAGGATGAAAGATTCACCGGAGTTTCGCTCTTTTTTGTCTATACATCAGGACATCAGGTAAATTTTTCGTAACTTTGCACTGAAAAATACCATCACGTTTCGATGTTCAATAAGTATAGGCAAACCCAATTCACGACATACAATGAAGCTTATGATTTTTTCTCCAAAAATTATGAGCGACTAATCAATATCGAGGCTTTTGTAATGAAGCAGATCCTGAATTTCATCGATTTGAATCTGCCTGACATTACAAGGGATTATAATGAAGCATCGTATCTGTACCCATTTTGGCAGAACTATCCTCCATTGGATCGAGGACGTCAGCCGGTGGGTGATCAATATCCCTGGATCGAGGTTGGCGAGCAGGTGTTCGGTAATAAGCTATCCCGATATTTCAATGCCAATTTCAAAGTTAAGGATTCCGGGCTTCCTTCGGGTTCGGACGATAGATGCATTATATCAAGTGAACGGATACATGAAATACTCGGCATCTCCGATTCTGTTTGGATTTTTATTGACATAAAATCAGCCGGCCCACGGGATGATTTTAATCATGCGGTGATGTCTCCTTATCAAATTTCAGGATCGGGAAGCTGGAATACATTGAATAGTGGAGTCCTGAATGATCCTATTCAGGCTGTAGGTAAGCGGGTGAGCCATGAGTTTCTATGTTCGTTATCTCCCATATATGTTCTCAGCGATGGAACGATAGCACCGTTGGTAACATTTGCCATCAAACCGGTATATAGCATGGTACATAGGGATGGTGTTGAAGAAAATCTCGGGCAACCTCTATCTAAAATTAAAATAGCCAGCATCCCAAATGGAATACTTCTAACCTCCAACCCAAATTACCTATCAAAATATCCGCACCTATTCTATCCCGGCAAGGATGATAGCAAGAAGGATCTCCGCAAGCTCCGTGCGCGGGTTTCATTTAATATATTGGAAGAAATAGCAGATTGGCGTGTAACTCAAATTCAGGTGTAACTGTGCTTGAACCGAATAATATCTATAACGGCAATTCATGTGAGTTGTTGAAGGAGATCGAGCCAAACAGTGTTGCTCTTTCCTTTTGGTCACCACCTTATTTTCTCGGTAAGGAATATGAAAAGGATGCCTCATTTGACACATGGCAGGATCTTTTGAAGGAAGTGATCCGGCTGCATTTTCCTATACTTAAACCCGGTGGCTTCCTGGTTATCAACATTGCGGACATTCTCTCTTTTGTAGATGAAAAGATGCCTAAAATTATGGGAATGAATCCAGCCAATCGCAGATGCAGTGTAACGTCCGAGATGGTTCGTAAGGCAAAAGCCGAACATCCCGATTTCAACAGATATCAACTCGCGGAACTATTGCATTGTAGTGAACAGACCATAGATCGCCGGTTGAATGGCAATAATATACGTGGAGGCAAATATGCTCCCGGTACCCATGTAAAGCTCGTTGGGGCTTATTTGGAGCAGTATGCGTATGAGGTCGGGCTTTTCCTATATGATAAACGTATTTGGAGGAAGGATCCGGCGTGGGCTAATTGCCGGTGGACCACAAATACACTAAAAGCCGTAAGTGAATCAGAGGATTTATATGTGTTTTGGAAGCCAGGTGAATATGTAGTTAATCGTGAACGCTTAACCGATGATGAATGGAAGGAGTGGGGATATCGGCAAATTTGGGAAATTCCGAGCGTTCGCACAAATGATGATCATCCTGCGATGTTTCCGATTGAGCTCGCCTCCCGTGTGGTAAAATTATTTACGGATCCCGGCGAATTGGTAATAGATCCATTCTTAGGCAGTGGAACAACAGCAATTGCCGCCATAGTAAACAATAGATCATATATTGGTATTGAGCTGTTTGAAAAATACTTCAATTTGGCTCAGAAAAACATCAGCAAATATTCAAATCATTTATTTATAGGTAAAACATAAAGTATTTGTGCAAAATGGGAAATACGTTCATATCC
>CAJMDR010000101.1 GCA_905212215.1 uncultured Porphyromonadaceae bacterium | reverse complement strand
GCCGCCACCGACGGTGACATCACAGGCTACTGGATGCTCACCTCCGGGCCTTCTTATTCAGCCTCCAGCTGTATAGTAGTGCATTATTCCTCGGCCGGCACTTTCGACTTCTACATCATCAACCTCAACAATGCCAGCGCCAAGATGCGCTCCGGCACTTATACCTTCAACGGCACCACCATCGCCGCACATGGCAGCGGCAAGACTGCCCGCGACAAGGTGGTGGCTCTGGGCGACGACTATCTGGAGGTACGTTCCGGCGGCGCCGTTTCGCATTTCGACCGCATCTCGGGCGCAGACTTCTCCGGGTATGTGGACAACATAGACGATGTAAGCTACTTCTAATTCAATACCCACTTTATTCCACCAATAATCTCTTTCTACCATGGCCAAACATGATGAAATGTGTATGTTCTGCGGCGCCCCGCTGCCGCCGAATGTGCCTGAATGTCCCTATTGCCACCGTCCGGTAACCGGCCGCGACCCCCGAAGCACCATGCGCGGCGACATGGGCGGAAATGTGCGTCAGGTAAATCCCGGCAACTACACGCAGCCTGTCTATCAGAACAATGGCGGCGCAAACAAGACCAATGTGCTGCTGTATGTGCTGATAGCCGTGATAGCCGTGGTGGGTGCCGTGATAGCGACACTGCTCATTACAGGCAACAACAGGAACGATGCCGACAGGGAACAGCAGGAACAGCGCGAGGCTCAGCTCGATGCCCGTGAGGCGGAGCTATCGGCTTCGGAAGAGGCCGCGACTCAGGAACAACAGCGTATGCAGGCTCAGAAGGAAGAGGCTAACACCATTCTGCAACGCAAGAAGTCGCTGTTAGCTGACTATGAGGCCATCCTGCGCAAGAATCCCAACGAGGTGTATTATGTGTCGGACATAAACAACAATGGTTTCCCGGAACTGTGGATTACTTACCGCTACGGCAAACACTACGACAATCTCTATCATGTCTACCATAGCGAGAAAGGTCATGCCCGCGAAATCTTCACCACCGACGACGGCAGCATCTCCCCCACCGACGGTGGCCGGGTAATGATTTATTCTTCGCCTTATGGCACGGAATATCTGCGCCGCTTCAACTACAACGGCAACAGCATTACCTACGAGACGCTCTACAACAGCGACCGCGACTCCTACAACAGCTATAGTGTGCCGGGCGACCGCAGCATTCCCGCCACGGACTTCTCAGCCCTGAGGAACGCCTTCCGTTTCTGACCGCATTATACTTAAAGCTCCTCATTATAATGCCTGATTTTCAATAAATTACAAAAACAGGCATTTTCTTATGGAATTTCACATAGAATCTGTCTGTGGCGACGATGACTCACTCTCTTTTTCTTTTTCGGCAAGGATGGCCAGCATCTCCTGTGCGGTGAGGCCGCTTTCGGGGTGCGTGTAGCCGGGAGCTATCTCCGCCAATGGCTCCAGGAAGAATCGCCGTTCCGCCAGCCGGGGATGCGGCAAAGTCAACCTCGGGGTAGAGATTTTCTGTCGGTCATAGTCAATAAGATCTATGTCGATGAGACGGTCGGCATAAGAACCGTCGGCATTGCGGTGCGATGCCGACGAGATGGTGCGTTCCATGGTCTGCAACTCGTCCAGCAGAGCTTCCGGCTCCAGGTCGGTGAGGAACATCACACACATATTAAGAAACGGATGGGGCGAGTCGTAGCCCCACGGCTCGGACTCCACTATATGGCTGGCCACATAGTTTCCGAAACGGTTTATGACGGCGCCCACCGCCTTCGCCAGATTCAGGCGACGGTTTCCCAGATTACTCCCTATATTGATAATAGCGTAAGCCACAGCTTTTCCTTTTTCTGCAAAGTTAAGGATATTATAAGGAACTGACAAGAATGTAGAACATAGAGAGGCTGTGCCGGATTATGACACAGCCTCTCTGTCAGCTTGCTTAGCTGTTGGTTATTTCACGAATTTGATGGTTGCGGCGCCTTGGGCGGTTGTTATACGCACAAGATATATGCCGGAGGAAAGGGCCGTCAGGTCAAGTGTGCCTGTATCGCCGCCAAGGGAGGCGGTGGCGTTCTGGCGTATGCCCTGCAGGTTATATACCTCCACCGAGGTGATGGCTGCCGGAGCCGATACCATGGCATTGTCACCCTGAGGAGCTATGGCGTAGCCGTCGCCGTCCAGACTTATCTGATTCACTCCCACGGTGCCCACGGTGAAGCTTGTCTCGCCAAGATATACGTTCTTGCCGCCGGAACGGTAGTTGAGCAGGAGGGTGTATCTGGCGTCCTTGTCGGCGGCATCGTAGGGGAAGCGCCATTCAATGGTCTTGGTCTCGCCGGGCGCTACGGTCACCACATCGGTCTTTCCGCTGAGCGGGTATTTGCCGGCGGCATCCTTTACCCAGAAGTAGATAGGCTCGGTATAGTAAGAACCGGAAGCGGTGACTTGGAGCTTGAACTTGATGTTTCCGGCATCCACCGACGAAGCGTTCTCCACCGTCAGGCTCTTTTTGGTAAGCTTCACGGTACCGGAAGCGTTCTCCACCTTGGTTGTCACCTTGTCGGAAATGATGCGATAGGAAGGAGCGCTGTTGTCGTTGTTGGTCTTCACCAGCATAGCCAGTTTGTAGGTGGTTCCCACGCTGATGCTGTTGGTGGTGGAGCTGTTGTATTTCACCTTCGAGGGGACGCTGATAGCCATCTCCACATGCTTGTTCTCGCCGCCCTGCATATTGGTCATCATGGCGTCGCCCACGCCGAGGAACTGGTCGGAGGCGGAGAACCAGCCCATGTATACCTCGCGGTAAGCCTCCACATCGGAAGTGTTGACATAATCACCCTTGAAGCCGAAGTTATTACCGGAATAGAGCGGCGTTGTGAGGGCGAAGTTGTTCACCACTATATTCTCGTCGCTGCGGGTTGAGAGGGAAGCGGTTGTGCCGGACTTGACAAGAGTAAACTTGCCGCGCACCGAGGCGGGGATAAGAGCCTCGTAGGTAGTGGTTGTGCCGTTCTCGGTGATTTTGTAGATGGGAACTATATCGTAGGTGCCGTTGGCGACAGACGTCAGCGTTATGTTGGCGTAGAAGCTGTTGTAGCCGTAGTTTGGCCTGAGCGAAGTATTGGAAACGTTTCCGTTAAAATCATAAGTCTGGCCGTTGGCTCCTTTGAGGCGCATGCCGTAGCGCACATTGGGAATATTGACGATACCTATGTTCCCGCCGAAGCCGGTAAGGGTGAGTCGGCCGGCGGAATAAGTAATGGTGTAGGGAGAGTCGTAGGCTATCACATATTTGGCCTTCGCCCCGTTGAAGTTCGGCTTCAGGTCGATGATGGCGCCCTGGCTGAGGTTGAAACCGCCGCCACCGCCGCTGCCGAGGGTGGTGGGATTGAGTGCCGTGAGGAGGAAATAACCGTCGGAAGAGCCTGCCCAGCCCCAGTTGAAGTGGAAGTATCCGTCGCCCTCATAGCCGTCGCACACAAAGGCATGACCGCCGCCGGAACCCTGGCCGGAATAATATACCGGAGCATTGCTCTTCAACGAGTTATAGATGAGGTCTTCCCATTCCAGCAGAGGCACATAGTCACGGCCTATGAAGGTGGTGGAGTTGCCATATGAGAAGTAGCGGCGCAGGGCGTTTGGAACCTGGCTCGACTGTGCGCCCGAGCCGTTGAGTCCATAGCTCATGTTGACAGAAATGCCGCAGGCATACATAAGCTGGGCTACGGCATGGTTCTCTGCCTCAGTGCTGTTGGCGCCATAGGTGTCGGTCATGTTAGTCCAGTCAAAAGTCTGCTCGGCGAAATTCATGCTCAGCGTCTGCCCGTTCCACTGGTATGATTTGGAGCCTTTTCCGGTCAAAGGCCAGTTGTGGTGCTTCATCACCTGAGCCATAGCGGTGGCCACACAGCCGGAATAAGTGCGCCGACCGTTCACTTCCGGACACATGTCGTTGTATGGAGTACTCTGGTTCCAGCGGGTAGCGCACAGCGGTGCTATCGGCTCGCGCTGCGGACGCTGGATGGCTCGCAGGTTGTGGCGCGGATTACGGATGGCATGTTCAATCTCGCGGCTGTATTCGCCCAGCCACCATGCCATGTTCTCCGGTATGTCGGAGGCGTTGAAATTGTTGTGGTCGCTGTAAGCCAACATCGGTTCTGCCACATCGTCGGCAGACGTGATGACGAATCCCTCGCCCTGACGTGCGAACACGTAGAGCACTGGAGTCTTGTCGGCGGATGTGGCGGTATAGGCAAGGTCCATGGCCGAGAAACGCATCGACGGTGCCATGCGCTGTCCTGTTGCTGCTGTGGTGCAGCGTTGCAGCGCCTGAAAGGGAGAAAGTGGCGACGACATCATAATGCCGGCACAACAGGCTACTCCCGCTAATGTCAGGTAGAATTTTTTCATATTATGTAGTACTTATTATCTTCTTGCTTTATATTTAGGCACTTTTCAGGCTCTAAGTCCCTTAATCTCCTTTTCAGGTCATGATTTTCCCGCCAGCATGCCGCAGGCTGCGTCTATGTCAAGTCCGCGCGAGGTGCGTATGGTGCTAAGTATGCCGTGGGAGTTGAGATAGTTCCGGAAAATTATCATCTTCTCCTCCGAGGATGGCTGTAGCTCAACCCCCGCAACCGGGTGGAACGGTATCAGGTTCACACGGCAGGGAATGTCGCCGATGAGTTTGGCAAGCCTTTCGGCGTGTGCCAGGTCATCGTTTACGTTGCGCCACATTATATATTCCAGACTCAGACGCCGCTGATGCGCGAAGTCGTAGCCCTTCAGCACTCGCATCACTGCCTGAAGCGGGAACGCCTTCTGTGCCGGCATTATCTGTTCCCTTTCGCGTGGGTCGGCACTGTGAACGCTCAGCGCTATCTGCACCTGGGTGCGGTCCAGCAGTTCCTTGAGCTGTGGCAGTTTGCCCACTGTGCTCACGGTGATGCGTTTCGGACTCCAGTTCCAGCCCCAAGGCGCGGTGAGCACCTCTATGCTGCGGAGCACGGCATCGAAATTGTCCAGCGGTTCTCCCATACCCATGAACACGATGTTGGTGAGTGGTGTGGGTCCCGTAGGCTTGTCCAATGGCAGCGAGATTATCTGATTCAGAATCTGGTCGGCGCTGAGGTTGGCCTTGAAGCCCTGACGACCTGTGGCGCAGAAATAGCAGTTCATCTTGCATCCTGCCTGCGACGACACGCACAGCGTCAGCCGTTCCTTGTCAGGAATCAGCACACTCTCCACCTTCAGCCCATGACCGTAGTTGAAGGCATATTTGCGGGTGCCGTCGGCCGATTTCTGTTCCGTGGCCGGCTGTTGGCGCCCCACGCAGTAATGCGCCTCTAACTTCTCGCGGTTCTTGCGGCTAAGACCCGGCATGGTGGCGAAGTCCTCCACACGCAGTCCGTAGATCCAGTGTGCAAGCTGACGGCCCACGAACGCCGGCATCCCGGAGTCCTGTGCCGTGCGTTCAAGCTCTTTCTGTGTCATGCCCAACAAGGGCTGAAGGCTTTCCATTGACTATAACTCGTTTCTTACTGTTTTAATGTTACCCTGATTCCCGTTTCTCTTAACCCTAATTCCGGTATTGACGGAAGACCTGGGTTTTGTGTGAAACAGAAGAGGCTCCCGGTTCACGGAAGCCTCCTCGTTAATCATTATCCGGGGTAAAGCCGAGGATTATGTACGGCTTTTTAGTTGCCTGCCTCGAACTTGTAGATATTGTTCTTGATCTTGCGTTTGCCCAGAAGCATCTTCTGCATGTCAGGAACCACGAAGCCCTGATACTGCTGCATGATCATCTGGTCGTCGGAAGGATTCTTCTCTACGGTGGTGCCGGTTACCTGGAACACATATACGCCGTTGTCACCCTTCACTACCTTTACCTGGCCTTTCTTGGCGCCGGCTACCATACCCACTACCGGGCTGTCCTGGATGGCACCGCGGTTGAACGGGTTGAAGTGGGTGGTGGTGCTTTCGGCCTTCACGCCCATGGCGGCTGCCGTCTGCTGTACATTGCCTTTGCCGCTGTACTGCTTAACCCAGGCATCGCCGGCTTTCTGGTTGCGCGCATAGCGGGTAACCTCTTTGCTTACGCGGCGGTGGTTGATGGGCATATACTCGTCGAACTCATCCAGTACTGCTGCGGCATAGAGCTGCGGGTGATAGATGTCCTTGCTTTCGTAAATCTGGCTTACCTCGCCGGGGTCGCCGTCGATGGTCACCCAGCGCACTACCTGGCGGCTGTCGGGCAGATAAGTGCTGGTGCCTTCTACTACCGGTATGGCGGGCGAGAACTGGCTCAGGTCATAGTTTTTGATGGTATAGCCTGCCTTGGCGGCATTCTTGACGAAGTCGGCGGAGTTGTTGTTCTTGGCAAGGAAGTCGCCAAGTTTCTGCTGTGCGTCGGCCATGGTGTTGTTGCCCGGCTTCAGACGATAGGTAACGTCCTCGTATGTATAGATGTCCTTGGGGCTGCTCTTCTTGACCAGCTGACCGAGAACGGTAACCTGGTCATTCTTTTCCAGAACCACATACTTGCCCTCGTGGCTGTAGAGCGAGTCTAGATATGCCTTCGGGAAGCCCTCGTTCGGGCCGGCGGCGGTGTAGAGAGGTATCCACTGTTCCTTGGTGCCGGCAACGGAGTCCTGCTTGAACACGGTGTTCAGGCTGTCAATGCCAAGCCCACCGTTCAGGCGTGCCATGACACGGTTGGGAAGGTTGGCGGCGCTTACGGTCTGAACAATGTTGATCTGGATGGAGTCAACTTCCTGTTTGCGGTCGCCCATACGGATAATCTCGAAACCGGTGATGTCGTTGGTGACAACCATCAGCGAGTCCTTCGGTGCGCTGGCAAGGAACCCTTTTATCTTGTCGTTGCTGATGTCGGAGGAACGGAGGGTGTGACGCTCCATGGCTACGCCTGCTTTCTTGGTGTCTTTGGCGAGGGTCTTGCCCGGCATGAGTTCACCGCGTACCTTGGCGGCAAGTGCCTTTGAAGCGTTCTGGTCGGCGGCCGACGGCGCAACGTCCACAGTGATGAGGGCGATGGACTTGGTGGGTGCGTCTACTTTATAATTATGCTTGAGGGTCTCGTATGCTGCCTTCAGTTCGGAATCGCTTACAGGATATTTCTTGGGGTCGAGTTCGCCGTAGGGCTTGTATGCAAAGGAAGTGGAGTAGGCGGTATTGTAGTCAGCCATGATCATTTCCTTGTCAAGGTCGTTGGGGACTACAGTGCGGCTCAGCAGATT
>CAJMDR010000100.1 GCA_905212215.1 uncultured Porphyromonadaceae bacterium | reverse complement strand
GTAACCATCAAGGAAGGTGACGTTGTCAAACCCGGCGATGTAGTGCTCGTTTACGAGGCCATGAAGATGGAGAACGACCTGCAGGCAGAAAAAGGCGGCAAGGTTAAACGCATCCTGGTAGGCGAGAACGACGTTATGTCGACCAACCAGCCCATCATCGAGTATGAGCCCCAGCGCGGTCCCACACTCAACGCTCCCATGGGCGGCAAAGTGCTGGAAATCACCGTTAAGCCCGGCGATACCGTGAAGAATGGCGACGTAGTGCTCATCTACGAGGCCATGAAGATGGAGAACGACCTCCAGAGCGACAAGGAAGGCGTTGTCAAGAATATCCTCATCAAAGAGGGTGACACTATCGGCACCGACCAGCCTCTGATCGAATTCGAAGACTGATAATCCAATAAACCAAGGGAGGCTGTGCCGAAATTGACACAGCCTCTCTTTTATGTTTTAGAAGTTGTTTACGGTACTTTTACGGAATGTCGAGCCTGATGGTATAAATACCCTCTATTGCCATCTCTGTGTCATCGGGTTTGCCGTCGACCCAGTTTCCTCTCTTGTAGATTTCCACTAAGTCAAACTCGCCCTCTTTCAGAGTGTTCTCAAGCGCTTCTTTCTCTGTCTCGTAGTTGGGATTGTACTCGGCGTAGAGGTCAAGCTTCTTGCGGATGTTCTTCGACGGCCACACAAAGTAGTAGCTGTGATGAACGGAACCCTCTTTCAGAATATGCCAGTCCACCCATGTCGGGGAGATACAGTAGAATCCGGGACCTACATAATATGTAATCTCCACCGGTTTCCGGGTGCCTTTTATTGGCATGGTATCACCTTTGCAGTACTTCTTTCCATCCAACTCGAAGTACCAGTCGCTTTCGCATACATTGCCACCTCTCTTATTAAACAGCATGTCATTGCCGTTCCTGTCCACTATTCGGATGTAGTAGGTCAGGTTGGCGGGGCGTACTGTTCCACTAAGGTAGCCATTAACGACAATCTCTTTTACTGACCTCAGGTTCTCTCTCCACGAGTTGTCATTTTCTGCATCATTGCTGCATGCGGCAAAGCCGACAAGAATGAGTGCCGTGGCAAGCATCGCAATTCCTTTTTTCATATTCATTCTCTCGTTTTAAGTTGTTAAACATTACTTTTCTACTCCGTACTGGATAGTCCTGTTATAGCTTAAGTCTCCTAATGGCCATTGCACTGGCTGGCTGTTTTCAGGATTGTAAACGGGACCTGCATTAGGTCTGAATCCTGTTGCCAGGAAGTAGCCATCTCCTGCTCCACTACATCCCCAGTTGCACTGGAAGTATACGGTTGTCTCATAATAACTGTCTATCACTTTCTTACCCTGATATACAGTGACTGGAGTCTCCGTTGTCATCACACCATGTATGAGAAAAGTATGCCCTATTTTTTCAATAGGATCTTTTCCTGACGTAATTACTGGGTATCCGCGTCTTAATTCTTTGATAACCAGATTTTCATCATATACAACTGATTTACCTCCATTTTTAAATCCAAAATTTACGAGAGTTCGCTCAACATTAGAAGAATGGTCAGCCACTGAAAGCCATGAGCCATCATAATGATATATGACCCAAAGGTTATAAAGTTTGCCAAGTTCAAAAAACAAATCTGAAATATGATCTATAGCCTCCGGATTATCTCTAAGAGTTAGAGTGTCTGGGCAGCTGAGCAGCAAATCCCAGTCGATTGAGATTGAGTCAGAACCGGCAGGCCGACATTTCTCTGCTGCGAAAAACTGTGCGACAGCGGTTACGACACAACAAGCGTTCGTATGCCAGTCTGGATGTTCTGGGAATGCTGGATTAGGTGGGCATTTAAGGCTGAACCATTTGTTCTGGTCCCACTTTACAGGACATAGGTTTGCCGAGTCAACGCCAACAGCAGGTAGAATTGGCTCGCCCCGTACGATACGAATTGTATCGGTCGGTGCTATCACTGTTCCCGAATCTTTCCAAGACGGAATATCTATCGCAGCGTTGATGTTCCATTGATCCGGATTTGGAATGACACCACTCGGACTGTCGAAGTCTGGAGTGCCCTCGCCGAATGCCAGCAGTTGCGGAAACTCTGGTTTGGCGCCCATGATGGCAAACTTCTTGCCGTTGTCGATCGGAAAGTAGTAGTACCAGGCCTCTTCCTCCTGCGCTCTTGTCAGAGGTTTCTGTCCCTGGCTGAGCGCTATGCCCGCACCGATTGCATTGTCTCCCGTCGCACGAGTAGTGACCGACAGCTTTGGCAGCATCCGGGCAAGACGTTCTTTTGCCATCTCCATTGTGACATGGGTGATGAGTTGAGGAGTCTCTTTCTCCTGATTGAGTTCTGTCGGCATCTCTTCTACCGAACAGCTTGTGACGAGTAGCAACAAAGCTACCGCGATTGTTGTTAGGATCTTGTTCATTTGAACTTAAATGTTGATTAATAATATAAATGCAAATTTAATGGTTTTTATAAATTATAGCAAAATATTTAATGTTAAAAAAAGTTAACTGAATTTTGTTAATATTCAAACTAAATTAATGGCCAAATGGCTATTAATTAGTTGGTGTGCCTGATGCTTATGGTGATAGTATGAGAGGAAGTCAGGGATTTTGTTTACCTTTGTAGGGTGTTAACCAACATGTTAGACATGAAACGAGGAATACTCATTATTATATTGGTGATATTAGGCGTCGTCTGCTGTTTACAGCCTTGCAATGCTCAACAGACCGGCGGATATAAGAGTGTGTCGGCCGGATACTGGCATATAATGGTTCTTAAGAATGATGGCTCGTTATGGGGTTGGGGTGCCAATGGCACAAGTCAGATTGGTGACGGTACTAACTCTGACAGGAGTTCCGCAGTAAAAATTTTGGATAATGTGCAATCCATGTCTACAGGAAGCAGTCATACATTCGCTATTAAAAATGACGGTACATTGTGGGGGTGGGGATGGAATAGTTGCGGCCAGCTTGGGGACGGCACCACCATTGACAGAAATCGCCCGGTAATGGTCTTAGATAATGTCTGTCAGGTAGCAACCGGTATCAGCTATACTCTTGCGTTAAAAAATGACGGTACTTTGTGGGGCTGGGGGTGTAATGAATATGGTCAGCTTGGGAGTCAGAATTCCGGTAGTGTTCCTAAGAAGATACTGGATGATGTGAAGCAGGTATCTGCCTGTGAGTTTCATGTTTTTGCGATCAAATCCGACGGCTCTTTATGGGGATGGGGACATAATGATTACGGACAGCTCGGCGACGGAACAAAAACAGACAGGACCACTCCTGTGAAAGTTATGGAAGATGTCAGGCAGGTATCCGTTGGCGATGGGTTTACCTTGGCTGTGAAGAATGACGGTTCTTTATGGAGTTGGGGTAGCAATGTTGATGGTGCACTTGGAATCAGCGGATGTTTTGAGAAAAGCTTACCGGCTAAGGTTTTGGATGGAGTCAGAAACGTGTCAGCAGGAGAGCATCATGCCATGGCTATCAAAAACGATGGTTCATTATGGAGTTGGGGCAACAATGCAAACGGACAGCTTGGCGATGGTATAATGAATCCGGTAAGATGGGAACCCATTAAAATTGCAGACAGGGTGAAAGATGTTGCTGCCGGTGGAACCATTACAATTTACCTGACAGAAGATGGTGAACTGATGTTCTGTGGTAAAATCGGGCCGAAATGAATAAAGAGGGAATTGTACATAAAAAGGAGTTCGGGGCGTTGCAGTCGTTGCGCGGTATTTTCGCGCTGTTTATATTTTTCCATCATGTAGGTTGGTTCAAGGCCGGAGGAGATGCGGGTGTGGCGTTCTTCATCATTCTCAGCGGATTTGTGATGTGTCATGGCTACGGCAACAGGGTAGTTGACAAGACATTTAATAAATACCGTTATATGCGTCGTAGGCTTATAAGGGTATACCCCTTGCATTTAGTCTGTTTCGTGGCGGCAATTATCCTTGCTCCCGGCATTCTTTCAGGAAGCGGATGGGAAGCTATGGGGCTTAACTTGGTTCTGTTGCAGAGCTGGGTGCCTGTGCAGTGTGTGTTCTTTTCCGGAAATGCGGTCTCATGGTGCCTCAGCGATCTGCTGTTCTGTTATGCCGTCTTTCCCGGTGTGATGCAATGGTTGCACAGTCACAACAAGAGTACCATTGCAGTCACGGCATCATTATTGCTCTCTATTTACATTATCTTATTGATTATTATCCCGCAGCAATGGAGGTTGGGAATAATCTATATCAATCCTTTGATACGGCTTTTCGATTTCCTCGCAGGCATAGCTCTTTATGCATTATGGAGTAGAACAGGAGGTGGTATAATGTCTTCATCTACCTTCAAATCAACCTTGCTGGAAGTGAGTGCATGGTTGTTGTTCGTATTTTGGGGAGCATTATATGCCGTCATTCCCGAAAGCATAGGGCTTGCCAGTTGGTGGTGGCCTGTGTCGGCAATACTGATTCTTGTTTTTGCCACGAAGAATGGACATGGAGGAGTGCTTGGCGTTCTGTTGTCACGCCGATGGATAGTTAAAGCCGGAGAGCTTAGCTTCAGCTTTTACATGGTGCATCAGTTGTGCATAAGGACGGTAGACATCACCCTGAAGCACTTCAGCCTTTCATGCGACGAGATGATGCGCGTTGCAGTATGCCTGACGGTGGCCGTTATTGCGACATGGCTTGTGCATGCTCTTGTGGAGAAGCCGGCAAGTAAATGGCTTGGCTCAACAAAGTCGGGAGCAATGTGAGAACTGGGAGTACTATGATTTCTATGAGAACTGTGAGTACTGGGATAACTGCGAGGGCTTTAAGATTAGCAGATTATTAATCTTCAATGTCAAGCAGCATCCAGCGGTTATAGAGCACACCTTCCAGAATGTTCTGCATCGGCGACGTCAGCCCGGAGAAGAAACGTCTCGTGGATGTCACGAAGGAGTGTGTGGAAAAAGGTCTCGCAGAGGTAAAACCGTGGGGATTCGCCTGTCTCGGCGTGGTACGTCTCATGCATAGTGCCGTAGTTGTCAATATCTCTTGCCATGAGGTTCCCTACGACTTCTGCCAGCCAACGTATGTCATCATCAAAGCCATAACGGTGCAAGCCGATGCTATAGATGTAGGACGTAATGCCCCATACAGGACCTTGCCAGTTGCTGAAAGGCACTATGATGTTCTTGTTGTTATAGTCCGGGTCTTGCTTTGAAAGAGAACGCAGACCATAAGGCGACTTCATGTGGTCGGGATTCAGCAGGTAACGTTCAATGGCGGCTTTGCCGTTTTCCTGACTTGCCATGCCATACATCAGAGGCACGAAGGCTGAATATGCTATTCGGCGGTATTGCTGTCGTGTCTGCCTGTCTACGTTATAGTATATCTTCTCTTTCGGATTCCAGAGAATGGCGTTGAGGCTGTCGCGCAAAGCATCAGCTTCCTTGGTCAGTGCCTTGGCATCGGTTTCATATCCGAGTCTGCGGGCTATGGCAGCCTGTGCCTTCAGCTCGCCATACTGGAATGCGGAAGCGTCGGCGGCAAGGAACGACCGAGTGTCGTCTTTGAAATAATTAAGCGCAGGATTGTTGTCGGCACCGCTCTGCATGGCAATCTCCCAGAAATAGAGTCCTGAAACGGAGTCGCGTTGTGTTGCACGGCGATACTGAAGCACCTTGTTGAGGTCGTTGTATATTGGTCTCAGCCACTCCCAGTCACCCGTAGCTTTTGAATAATGATAGGCACCCTGGCTGAGGAACGGCTTCATGGCGAAACGACCCGAATAAACATTTCGCGGACCTTTGTCAGTCATGCATCCTGCCACATATCCGTCATCGTCAATTCCGCTGGCGAATGTTGTGACCCAATGCCGCATATATTCCGGCTCACCTTGCGATATGAAGTGGTTGGCCATGAAGAAAGCATCCCAGTCCCATAGTTGGGAATAGAATCCGGCGGGAACGAGATACGGGTACTTGATGAATCCTGCGGCGGGACGTACCACTTGTTTCCGTAGACCTGTGAATGACTCTTTCAGACGCGAATAGAGCGCTTCGGGAGTGGAATAGGAGCGTGCGAATGCTATGGTTGGTGTTATGACGGTCATAACGATGAGGGATTTAAGGAAAGTATTCATGATGCAAGAATAATTCGGGGTTAACTGCACTACAAAATTAACAAAATTTTGGCAGCTGTGCAAATGGAGGGTGGAAAATGAGTCTGAGCAACAGTGGAATATTGCCATTGAGAATAATGGCATCGGCATTATAATGTGAATATCTAAGGATCGGCCTGAAATGGTACGATGAATTCGTTATGGAACAAAGAGTTGCACGGTAAGGAAAAAAGTATTAATTTTGCGGCGCCATTAAGAAACGCGACGGATTCGCTACCCGAAGCGAGGAGGGACAGCCACCCTCCGGGAATTAATGTACACAACTAAACTACTGAATTCAGCAATGAAAGAGAAAATCCATCCTCAGAATTATCGCGAGGTAGTATTCAAGGACATGTCGAACGACGAGATCTTCATCACCCGTTCAACAGTAGCCTCGAAAGAAACCATTACCGTAGACGGCAAAGAGTATCCTCTTGTAAAGCTTGAGATTACCTCGTCGTCGCACCCCTTCTTTACCGGCAAGCAGAAGCTTGTGGATACGGCAGGCCGCGTAGACAAGTTCCGTTCGCGCTACGGCAACCGCATCAAGAAGTAAAAAAGAGGCGGAAACGCAACTACGGCAGTCAGCGGCAAAGAGGAGCTTTTGGCTCCCCCTTGGGCTGGCTGTCGTTCTTTTTAACTTTTAACATTGTCGGTTTAACAATTTGACGGTGAGAATGTTATAATCTAAGAGGAGGAAGCATGTTTTGCTTTCCATACTTTCACCGACAATTGAAAACACACACAATCAAAGCCTATAAAGCTATTATGAAAAACGACGAACTGATGAAAACCGTGGTGGCCAAAGCAGAACAATGGCTCACACCTCAATATGACGCAGAAACTCGCGCCGAAGTCAAGGCTATGCTCGATGCCGACGACAAGACTCCGCTCATAGAGGCTTTCTATAAAGACCTGGAGTTCGGAACCGGCGGTCTGCGCGGCATCATGGGCGCCGGCACAAACAGAATGAACATTTATACTGTCGGTGCAGCTACCCAAGGCCTGGCAAACTATCTGAACGATGCTTTCAGGGAAGAGCCTCAGATTAGCGTGGTTATTGGCCATGACGTGCGCCACAACTCGCGTAAATTCGCGGAACTTGCCGCTGACATCTTCTCTGCCAACGGCATAAAGGTTTATCTGTTCGACGG
>CAJMDR010000099.1 GCA_905212215.1 uncultured Porphyromonadaceae bacterium | reverse complement strand
CGTATGCTATCTGCTTATAGTTGAAAGAGCGTTTCGGCTCTGCCTGAAGAAAATCCATGACGGCCTTGAGCATCTCGCCCTTTTTGAACCGTCGGTTGGTGGGTTTGGTTTGTTTCATATGCGTGACAGTATATAAAATTAACGCTTCAACTCTTTTTTTTCTTAAAAACGGACAAATAAAATTGGTAACTTGCCGCGGCTATATTCCCGCTTCTTTGCAAGCTTTGGTAAATCCATTCAATGATACAGTATAAGAGGTATTCTTCCGCAAATTAAGATTATAGTATGCGATAGTCATTGATGAGTTCATTTTCATCAGCTCCTTTAAATTGCCATAATAGTCCTCTATAATCAATGCCACTCCAATATAAGTATCCTCATAAAATTCAACTTTTTGCCGCCCTGTGAAACTCACATGAACTGTGGTATCAAATCCATTCATTATCAAGTCTGGAACTTGAATTTCCAACTTGTTGTTGTAGTAATACAAAACGCACCCTGATTCTTTATCAGTTTTAGTCACAGCTGGCACGATTTCATTACTAAAAATATTGCCCAACGATGAGCTTTCCCATTGAGCGCAACAGTTGGAAACACAAAATAAAACCAACGATATTATTGATAGTAGCTTCTTCATATTGCGCAAAGATAACATTAATTTATGAAAATAAGAATTTCATTCTCGGAAATGGTCGCGCACAAGGCGCGCCTTTGCGGGTCCTACCACGGCGGCTATTGCGTCGAGGGGAGCCTCGCGCAACCTTTTCACACTGCGGAAATGGCGCATCAGTGCCTGCGCCGTAGCAGGGCCGATGCCCTTGATATTGTCGAGTTGGCTGCTGACCTGGCTCTTGCTGCGCCGTAATCTGTGGTGGGTGATGCCGAAGCGGTGGGCCTCGTCGCGCAAGGCCTGTATGACGCGCAGGCTCTCGCTTTTCTTGTCTATGTAGAGGGGCAGCGAGTCGCCGGGAAAATATATCTCCTCCAGGCGTTTGGCGATGCCTATCAGCGCCACTTTGCCGCGGATGCCCATCTCATCGAAGGCTTCCACGGCGGCCGAGAGCTGACCTTTGCCGCCGTCCACCACCACAAGCTGCGGCAGTTCCTGACCCTCGGCCATCATGCGCGAATAGCGGCGATGCAGCACTTCTTTCATGGAGGCGAAATCATCGGGACCTTCAACGGTCTTGATGATGAAATGGCGGTAGTCACGTTTGCTAGGCTTGCCGTTGCGGAACACCACACAGCTCGCCACAGGATTCGTGCCCTGAATGTTGGAGTTGTCGAAACACTCTATATGCCTCGGCTCCATCTCCAGACGGAAATCGCTCTTCATGCGCTCCATGACGCGGCGCACACTGCGGTCCGGGTCGAGGTTCTCTTTCTGCTTCTCGCGGTCCTCCATATAGCGCCTTACGTTGCGTTGGCTCATCTCCAGCATCTTCTTCTTCTCGCCGCGGGAAGGGATGGTGAAGCGCACTTCGGCAAACTCAACATCAGGAAGGAACGGCACGATTACTTCGGAGAATTTCCTCCCGAAACGGCGCCCTATCTCCCCTATCGCCATGGATAATATCTCCTCGCGGCTGACGTCGAGGTTGCGGCGCCGATACTCCAGATTCAGGCTCTGCACAACTGCGCCGTGATGAAGGTGCATGAAGTTGACGAAGGCGGCGTCCATGGTCTGCTCATAGGCAAAGACATCCATGTCCTCCTTCGCGGCACCGGGGATGAGGCTCCTGGCATTATATTTCTCCACAAGCGCCACCTGCTCCTTAAGCATCTGCGCCTTCTCGAACTGCAAACGCTCGGCAGCCACTCCCATCTCATGACGCAGAAGCTGCAGAAGCATTCCGGTTTCACCGTTGAGAATCTGGCGCACTTTCTTCACCGTCTCGCCATATTCCTCTTCCGAAATCAACCCGCGGCAGGGACCCTGGCATTTGTGGATATGATAGTCGAGGCAGAGGCGCAGCTTTCCTTTCTCAGCGGTTTCTTTGTCGATGAAATGGCGGCAGGAGCGCAGGGGATAAATTTCACGGATGAGGTCGAGCACCGCTTTCGCCGAGGAGGGATTGGAATAGGGTCCGTAATATCGTCCGGCGGTGCTTTTCTCGCGGGTCATGAAGACACGTGGAAAAGGCTCTTTGGTCACCACTATCCAGGGATAGGACTTATCGTCTTTCAGCAGGATGTTGTAGCGGGGCTGGTAAGCTTTTATCATGGCGTCCTCCAGATGCAGCGCATCCTCTTCGGTGGGCACCACAATGAAGCGCATGTCGGCTATGTTCCGCACCAACAGATTTGTCTTGGTGCTGTCATGACGCCGGTTGAAATAAGACGACACACGCCGCTTGAGGCGTTTCGCCTTGCCAACGTAAATCACCTTTCCCTGGCGGTCGATGTACATATACACTCCCGGCTCCTCCGGCAGGGCGAGTATTTTCTCGCGCAACTGCGTCGAGGGTCGGTTGTGATAAAAATCGTCACCTTTCCTGTCGTCGGCAATCTCTACGGGAATGTTGCCGCTCTCGTCGATGCCTCTCCCACCCCCTATCAACAGGCCTTCGGGAAGGAGTTCGTTCATGAATTGCTTACGCTCGGAAGTATCAGTCTGAGTATTCTTTTCGGACATATCTTTATAACGCAAAACAGGCAATTATCGTCTAACAGCATTTCATATCCGAAAAGAAACGGGACTGCGACGTTATGCCGCAGCCCCGTTCGTTTTCACCAATGTTTATCAGTATTTGAGCAGCGATGTTATATCGCAATCGGAGGGCAGATTCTTCCGGCCGTCGAGGGCAGTAAGCTCCACCACGAAGTTGATGTAGATTTTCTTCGGGCTGAGACTCTTCACCAGTTCGTAGACAGCGTTCATTGTACCGCCGGTAGCGAGGAGGTCATCGTGAATCACCACGATGTCATTTTCATTGATGGCATCGGAGTGAATCTCTATCGTGTCCACGCCATACTCCTTTGCGTACGACTTCTTGATTGTCACCGACGGGAGCTTTCCGGGCTTACGTGCCGGTACGAAGCCGGCGCCTAACTCGTAGGCAAGGATGGAGCCTGTAATGAAACCGCGGCTCTCCACACCTACTACTTTGGTAATGCCCTTGTCGGCATAGATTTTCGCCAGCTCATCGCTGACCTGATGCAGAGCCTCCCCATTCTTTATCATGGTGGTGAGGTCGCGGAAGATGATTCCCTTGGTGGGAAAATCCACTACGTCGCGGATTGTAAATTTGATTTCTTCAAGTGTCATTTTCCGGTATATGTTCGTTAGTTATTATTCTTCAGAAATTTGCGAAACCTTAATGTTCCACGTGGAACAATTTAAGTTTAATCTTCTTGTTCTCAGCCGTTTATCGGTTATCGGTTCAACAAGAGCAACAAGACGCTGACATCGGCAGGAGAGACTCCGCCGCCTGCCCTATGGTGGAGGGCTGGAGCTTTTGCAGCTTCTGTCGTGCCTCGGTACTGAGAGCCCTGATCCCACTATAGTCGAAGGGCTGCGGCAACGGCACATAGTCAAGACGCATGGTCTTGTCGGCAAGTTCACGTTCCCGTTCTATATAGCCCTCATATTTCACCAGTATCTCCACGCTCTCCATTATCTCGGCCTTGCGTCCCGGCTCCAATTCCGTGAGGCGCTCCCCTACCGCAGGCACGTTCTCACCGAGCCATGACAAAGTAATCTCAGGTCGCCGCAGCAATTCCACATAGCGTGCCGACGCGTTCAAAGGTGCGGTGCCGATGCTCTGCAAAAGGGCGTTGTTCTCCGCGTTCATCTTGAGGGAGTTCATCCTGAGCCATTCCATCAGCTCGTCGCGCTGTTGGCGTTTCCGAAGCATGGCGTCATGACGCGCATCAGTGGCAAGACCTATCTCATGCCCTAACGGAGTGAGACGCATATCGGCGTCATCCTGCCGCAACAGGATACGGTATTCCGCACGCGAGGTAAACATGCGGTATGGCTCATCGACTCCCTTCATAACCAGGTCGTCAATAAGCACACCAATATAAGCCTGATCGCGGTGCAGTACCACCGGTTCCTTTCCCCGCAGGCTCCGGGCGGCATTGATGCCTGCCATCAGTCCTTGCGCCGCGGCTTCCTCATAGCCTGTGGTGCCGTTTACCTGCCCCGCCATATACAACCCCTTTATGCGCTTCGTCTCCAGCGAATGATGCAGCTGTGTCGGCGCAAAGAAGTCATATTCTATGGCATAACCGGGACGATAGGCATGGAAGTGACTAAGCGCGGGAATCTTTGCCAAAGCCTCGTACTGAACATCCCAGGGCAGCGACGAGGAGAATCCGTTCAGGTAATATTCCTGCGTGGTGCTACCCTCCGGCTCTAAGAAGAGCTGATGCGAATCACGCTCGGCAAAGGTTACAATCTTGGTCTCGATGCTCGGGCAATAGCGCGGTCCTATGCTCTGAATGGTGCCGTTGTAGAGCGGCGAACGGTCCAGAGCGGCGCGGAGAATATCGTGCACCGTAGCATTGGTGTGGAGAATATAGCAGGAACGAGGCGGAAGTGTCCGCTGCACATCCGGCAAGAACGAGAACTTATGATGGTCGCGCACCACCGTTCCGTCGGCTTCTGTAATATCGTCGCCCTGCTGTTCCTGACACAGCGCGAAATCCACACTCGGTCCGTGGATTCGTGCGTTCCCGTCTTCATGCGCCCTACCTCGAAGCCGAGTTTTGCAAGCTGTTCGGTGATACCCTTTGAGGCCGGTTCCGAGATACGTCCGCCCTGCCAGCTTACATCGCCCACATGCATCAGACCGTTGAGAAAAGTACCCGCAGTAAGGATTACCTCAGGCGCCCGGAACGTCAGCCCCATGGTCGTCTTCACCCCTTCCACACGCGAAGAATCCTCGCTCAGAAGCAACTCGGAAACCATGTCCTGATACTGGTCCAGACCCTCTATCGAGTCCAGACAACGGCGCCATTCGTCAATGTATTTCGTGCGGTCGATCTGCGCTCTGGGCGACCATACGGCCGGCCCTTTCGAGCGGTTCAGCATACGGAACTGAATGCTGCAACGGTCGGCCACAATGCCCGAAAGACCGCCTAAAGCGTCAATCTCGCGCACTATCTGGCCCTTGGCAATACCGCCCATTGCAGGGTTACAGCTCATCTGCGCCACACGGTTCATGTCGGCGGTAATGAGCAATGTCCGTGCCCCCATGGTAGCAGCGGCGGCAGCAGCCTCGCAGCCCGCATGACCCCCTCCAACCACTATCACTTCATAGTCGTATCTCATGCCTCGACAGCGAATAACTTGTCATACAAAGCCAACGCCTCGTCCTCATGGCGCTCCATAATCTCGCGCTCGCCCGGACCTTTGTCGTTGATACCGCAGAGATGCAGCACACCATGAATCACCACCCTCAGTAGCTCACGGCCATAAGGCGCCCCTATCCCCTCGGCGTTGCTGCGCACCGTGTCGAGAGAAATCACCATGTCACCCCCGATGCGGTTGCCGCGTGTATAGTCGAAAGTGATGATGTCGGTGTAATAGTCGTGTTGCAGGAACTTGCGGTTGGTTTCAATAATATATTCGTCCGAACAGAACACATAGCATATGTCGCCTGTGCTCTTTCCGTGTGCCGTGGCTACCGCCTTCACCCATTCCACAATCTTCTCATGGTCGAGGTCCGGCATATCCACCCCTTCGGTAAGGAACTCTATCATATCAATTCTATTTCGGTGATGCTCTCCGATGCGGAAGCTCCACATCAGACTGCTGTAACTTGCAAAGATAGCACAAATAGGCTCAACAGCAACACTTTAAACACTTTTTAGTAATCAGCAAAGAATGGTTAATTCAATTTAACATTCAGTCTCTAAAATCAAGCTCTGATATCGACTTCAAAATAACACTATATTGCTTATAATCAGACATTTAACCCCATAATCACCTGTTTTAAAGCAGAATTTTGCATCATATCTTGCCAGACGGTCGCAATTCCGGTGTTCTCAAAGACCCATTTCCCTCAATACAGAAAACTCAAAATGGCGTCTTGCTCTCCTTAGCCCAACCCCTCTTATAGTAAAGGCAGAAATGATTTGTGCATTCTTAGATGCAATTCGTCAGAGACACATGCTCACATAATATCGTCCGAGAACCCGAGAGGTTCTAGTGGTAATATGCCGGTTTACCGGAGGTTTCACTCGCTATGCTCGTTCAACCTCCGGTAAACAGAAAGCGACCCTCCGGGTTGTAAAGCGAAGATTCAATAAAATTCTGAGGAATTATGGTTACTCCCCCTTTCCTTATGGGCGAAACTTCATAAAGAAACATCTCAAACGGAAGGTAAGGCGGAGATAATCCGCACCACCATCAGCGCCTCGCTGACGGTGTTCACCTTACCCACAAGCATGGAACGGCGACCTTTGACGTCGCGGAGCTGTGTGCGATGTGCCTCTGTCTGGTAATAGCTGATGAAGCGGCCGAAGGCAGGGGAACGGTAATATGCCTCATTGTCGGAGTTCGGGAAATAGAGATACATCTTCCCGCCCTTGAGGTGCAGACGCTCTATGCCGAGCTTACGTGCCAGTCTGCGCAGAGGAACAATATCGATAAGCTGCTCCGTCTGTTCCGGGATAGCGCCGAAGCGGTCGCGCAACATGGCGCGGAACTGCTCCGTCTGCTCATCGGTGTCCATGGCGTCCAGACGACGGTAGAGACTGATGCGCTCCGCTTCCTGGGGCACATACGATGCCGGAATAAGCAGTTCAAGGTCTGTCTCCACGGTAGTCTCCGCTATATATTCCTGTTCCGCGTCGCCCTCCTTGCCTGTGGCGAACACATCCGCGAACTCCTCGTTGCGCAGCTCCGTCACCGACTCCTTCAATATGCGCTGGTACACCTCGTAACCCAAGTCGGCGATGAAGCCCGACTGCTCCGAACCAAGCAGGTTTCCTGCGCCGCGGATGTCGAGGTCCTGCATGGCAATCTGGATTCCGGCGCCGAGGCCCGAATAGCTCTCAATGGTCTGCAGCCTGCGGCGTGCCACGGGAGTCAGCGGCGCTCCCGGAGGAACAAGCAGATAGGCGAAGGCCTTGCGGTCCGAGCGCCCTACCCTGCCGCGAAGCTGATGCAGCTCGCTGAGGCCGAAATGCTGCGCGTTGTCAATAAGAATGGTGTTTACGTTTGGCATGTCAATACCGTTCTCCACAATGGTGGTGGAGAGCAGAATATCGTAGTCGTGCGCCGCGAAATCGAGGATAGCCTTCTCCACCCTTTCCGGCGGCATCTGCCCGTGAGCGCGCACCACCCTTGCATCGGGAA
>CAJMDR010000098.1 GCA_905212215.1 uncultured Porphyromonadaceae bacterium | reverse complement strand
CTTGGAGACGGTAGTGTTCACCTTGCCTATGCCTGCCGGGTCATCTTCCGGGCGGGTGGTCCACACAAGGCGGCCAATCTTAAGCTTGTGCAACGTGTGGCCGTCTCCGTCGAAGGTGCCGTGGAAGAGGCTGCGTCCCGAGGTGTTGGTGGAGCTGATACCGTTGAAGTTCTCGTCATACTCCATGTCTATGTCGGCCGTCATCTTGTAGTAAGTACCGGGGAACGATACCTTGCTCTCGCTGGTCATCTTAGCCAGGGCGAGCATGTCGGCCTTGTTTTGTATCAGCCAGGGCGATGCCTCGCTGCCGTAGCCCTGCCAGGGTACGGGAGCCATGAGCATGATATACTGCATGCCGGTATTGCCACAGCGCATCACAATGGTGTCGTTGCCGAACAGAAGTTCATTGTTGAGGACAAGATTGTTGCCTTCAACCTTGGCATAATGGCCTGTGGTGGAGAAAACGCCCTCCTTGATGAAACCGAACTCGGTGTTTCCAATCTTGGTGAGCTGGAGGTTGCGTGTCACACGGTCGCGTACGGCGCCATCCGTGAACAGCACAGCTGATGCGGTAAGATCGGATACCGCCCTGGAAGCCATGTTGCGCAGTCTGGGATAAGCGTTGGCTGTGAACATCCATGTCTGCGAATTGAATCCTGAGGGACCCTGTGCCGAGGTGAGCTGTGCCGTGGTGAGCGCATATTTAGTGCTGCCAAGGTTGGTGATGTCGGAGTTGAAGTATGTGTTCGATACCGTGGGCGGATTCTCGCCGTCGCTGGAGCCGAACAGTTCCTGGCAGGTAGTGGCCGTGGGCATGAAGCCGCTATTCGACACGTTGAGCCAGATGTTTGAGTAGTTGTTTGAGAAAGCAGGCTGTATGGTGGCTCCTGTCTCGGTGCTCTGCATATATTGCACGATGCCTGTGAGTCCGCCTGCCGTCTGGCTCTGGTAAGCATAGACTTCTCCGGCGGCATAGCTGTCGGTGATGTCGGAGGCGCACATGCCTGCCAGACCTCCTATGCGGTTAAGACGAGAATACTGTCCTGAGGCGCCGATAAAACGTCCGGCGGCTACCGAGCGGGTGATGCCCACTCCCTTTCCGAGGGTCTGGATAATGCCTGCAAGACCACCTATGGTGGCGGGATAATAATCGTACGGCACCATGACTGTTCCCGCGAAGGAGCAGTCGGTAATGGCATCGTTGGAAGTGGCCGTAAGACCGCCGAAGGGGGGTATGTTGGTGGCATTGTAGACCATGCCGCTTACATTGGTGCCGCTTACATGGCAGTTGGTTATGGGGCCGAAGGCCTGGGCGGTAAGACCACCGCCGTAACCGTCGCCCGCATATACCTCGGTGTCGGTTACCGTACATCCTGTCATCTTGTTGACAGTGCCGGTAAGTCCTCCGGCACCCTGGGCGCCGTTGTTGACCTTGATGTTGGAGTTGCGCAGATGGCAGTTCTCAACGGTGCCGTCGCAGCGTGAGGCGAGGGCGGCGGTGTATACTCTCGACGATATGGAAGTGATGTTGTCAAGGGTAAGGTTGCGCAGCATGCCTGCCTGATCAACATATCCGAACAGGGCGGTATAGCCGTCGCCGCCGTAAATGTTCAGGCCTTTGATTGTGTGGCCGTCGCCGTTGAAGTTTCCGGCGAAGAAATGGGTGCCGTTGCCGATGGGCGTGAAGTCATATCCCGTCATGTCCAGGTCGGCTGTAAGACGGAAATACTTGCCGAGGAACGGTTTGGCTACCTGCACAGTGTCGGTGCCGGAAATTACCGTATAGTTGTAGTTATTGTCGGAATTTACCCTGTCGGCCAGCTGAGCCAGATCGTTGTAAGTCTTGATGAGATAGGGGTCTGCTTCCGTGCCGGAGCCTTCAAATGGAGTATAGGGCGCCGGGAAAGAGGGAGCGAAGGTGAGGTTCAGCCTTGCGTTCTCTATCAGTCCTACCCAATAAGAGGTGCCGTTGAAAAGACTCATGTTGCCGAACTGTATCAGCTTCGGGTCGGTGGTGCTTGCCGGGAACGAGAAGGTGGTGTTCCATGATGTCGGCACCTTGTTTTCGTTCAGCACCAGGTCGCCGCGGGTGGAGTAGGGAGTGGAACCCTCCACCAAAGCCACCTGAGTGCGGCATGTATAGCTGTTGTCGCGGTTAAGGATAAGGTCCACCGTCTGTCCGTAGCCGAGGAAGTTCTTCACTTCCAGCACATTTGCACTGACCTGAGTGGCGATTACCGGATACTCGGTGGTGTCGTTGCGGGTGAGGTTGACATGGCTCATGGTCGATGTGCCGCGCTCGAATGTCATCGAGGTGTAGACATTGGCGTAGTCGTCCTTTTCGTAAGCCGGATTGTCGTCGGCTCCCGGTTGTGTACGGTCGTAATAGATGCCCCAGGGTGTGTCGCACACTATCTTGCCGTCGGCGAGGATACGCAGCGTAAGTGTCTGGCTGCGCAGCGGATAGCCGTTAGACATGTTGATGGGCGCGATGGACATGGTAGTGCCGTCGGTGCGCTTGGTCACTACCTGGCTCTTCACTGTAAGCGTGCCTGCAGCGGCATCGAGGATAGCCTTGATGCTGCCTCCGCTACGCCAGAAGTTGGAAATGGTTACTTCATTGCTTCCTTCGGTGGCCGTAATGATGGCTGTGGCGCCTCCGGAAAGGCTTAGGTTCAGCATGGGATACTGGTTGATCCATTTTCCCGTTAATTCCATGGCCGAGCCGATGGCCTGTGGCTGTGCCTGACGAAGATGCGAGGGAAGTCCTTTCCCTTTCATCGCCGGGACACCATGACTCGCCGGCCACGCCGACTCATCGGCTGGCAGCAGACCCGGTAACGCCGTGGATGGAGCTTTTCTCGTTACCTCGCTTTGTTGCGATGAAACGGCAGTTCGTCCATCCAGACGGAGCACCTGGTCGGGAAGCGCCTTATACTCCACTGTCTCCGGCAATTGCGCATAGGCGGTGCCGCAGCTCAGAAGTAGAGATATGGCCGCTCCCTTGAACAGATAGGTGTTTAGCATACTCTGTTTGGTTAATTGATTGATATTTTTTTGATTTGGTTCGCGTAAGTATTCAGTTTCTGCAATAACGGTTCGCGATAACAGAATCCTGAAGGAAAACTCACACTGAAGAATAACTCTCAGGTGAATATGCAAAATTACTTAAAAATCTGAAACGACCAATAGCAGAGTTTCATCCGACTCATGAGAAATGTTCAAAAATTAAGATATCGTAGAAAATGAAGGCGGCATGAACATTATTTATCAACTGGACCTTACTATGGTCTTTGGGTCTATGGTCTGAATTGACCATAGCTCCATAAAGATCAAGGTTCTTGCGTTTAGGAATGGTATCTTTGTCGGAAACTGTGGCAGACTATTGCTATGTCCGGAAAAATCGTTACCTTTGCATTCGGGTACTGCATGGGTCGCAGAGGCGGCCGACGGTTGCATTACCCATAGCAATACATAAAAGGCGTAAACTGTTTTCGCTTTGGTTTTGGCTGTATAAGAACTTCCCATTTTTATCAAAGTCCATCACCAGGCAACGGAAAGCGTCCTGTGCCGATGTTTATCGCACGGCGTCTCTGCAATGCTTTAATTGCGGAGGCGTTTGTGGTAGAATATGCATCTGCGTGGGGTTGAACGTTGTGTCGTTGTGGACTTTGGGCTTGGGAAGGCCTTTATACAGCGGACGATGCAACGGTGTCGGCTCCACGTTTTTTATGTTAACTAACCTAAACGAAACATCATAAGATTCGGGAGCCGGAATCAAGACAAAAGTTATGCGACTAAAACGTCTCTTAATGAGCCTGATAGCGCTTCTGATGATGATGACGGCATCGGCACAAGACATCATCACCCGCGTCAACGGCTCTGCAATCCGCGCAAAAGTGGAAGAAGTGTCTGCCACAGTAGTGAAATACCGTGCGGCGGACAATCTGCAAGGCCCTCTCTACTCCATCCCGGTCAGCGAAGTGGCAACCATCACCTACCGCAACGGTAAACTCGACCGTTTCAATCCCCTCACCCAGGCTGCCATCGACAGCATCGCGGCAAGCCAGAACGCGGCTTCCACACAGCCTCAACAACAGCTCTCAGACTCATATCTCCTCTCGCTGGATCAAAGAAGGAATCTATCAGAGAATCCTATAAAGTTGCGTGAAAGCGCAAAGAAATTGAGGTATATAGGATGGATTGGTGGTGGAACTCTCTTTGTAGGAGGTATAATAGTAGCCGTTACTGATGGTACTAATGGATTTTGGAATTTTAGTGCTGAAGGTAACTGTAGTCTGGAAAGCGCTCTATCAGTAAGTTTTATGGGTGCTGGAGTAGCGTTATGTACTACTTGCAACATCATAGCTCATAACAAAATCAAGAAAGCGAATATGTTGGACTCTTACAACGCTTCCGTAATTGAAGCCGATGTCCTCAAACTTAAAGGCTCAACACTCTCTTTGGGCATGAACGTGATGGGTGAGAGAATGACCCGCTCTTATTCATTCGGCCCTTCGGTAAGCATAAACTTCTGACCCATGAAATCGAAACTCTACTCTGTTTTCGGCGCCTTGTGTCTCCTTCTCCTTGGAGCCTGCACCACACATAAGACCGCCACAAGCCTCAACGCTTGGACTACCGTGGCTCCTACCATAGAGAGCTACAACGAACTGACAATGGATCTGGATAAGAATCCGATCTCATATACCATCGACATCTCCACCGACGACGGAAGGTTGAAGCTCAACAAACTCTCCGTGCCCGAGGCACAGAACCTCGCACTCGTGGAAGCCATAATGGTGAACCGCTGCGCCACACTCTTTAACCCACAGTACACCCAGCTGACCAAAGGCAACAAAGTACTCCGCGTAACCGTCTACGGCTATCCTGCCCGCTACAAAGCAAAAGAATAGCCACAGACTATCGCCCCCTTCCTTAACGCGAGTATGGATAATGCTTCCCTACTCGCGTTATCGGTCTTTAACCGAATCTCTTATCAGCCAAAGAATGAAAAGTACTTGCTTATTTGCTATGGTTCTTTGGCATTCTGGTCTGAAATTGACCACAGAACCATAGTAACCAGAGCTCTGTTGTCTTATCTATAGTTCTTTGGTTCTATGGTCAAAACATTAATAGTTATATTGTCCTCAAATCTTAATCTCTCATCTTTCCTTAAATTCCTTAATCTCCTTAAATTCCCTAACCGCCTTAACAAAAAATCAGCAGGAGAACAGCATTACGCCGTTCCCCCGCTTCAACGTACTCCTATGTACTCCCATGGGGAGTCGAACCCCAATCGATGGAACCGGAATCCATTATTCTATCCATTGAACTATGGGAGCTTCCTTGTTTTTCCGACTGCAAAGGTAATGTTTTTTTTTCATTACACAAACAAGTGATTCTGTATGAGTCGCGTCGTAGCTGCAAAAGCCCTTGATTTGGCGGGTTTATTTGGATTTTAGCCCGTTGTTTATTAACTTTGTGGCCTGATGGATGTAAAAATTGAACCCACATGGAAGAAGGTGTTGGAGCCGGAATTCGACAAGGAGTATTTCCGGCGGCTCACCGAAGGCGTAAGGCGTGAATATGCTTCCGGGAAAGTGTTCCCCGCAGGCAAGAACATCTTCGCCGCTTTTCAGGCAACCCCCTTCCCTGATGTGAAAGTGGTGATTGTAGGGCAGGACCCTTATCATGGCGATGGACAGGCCAACGGTCTTGCCTTTTCCGTGAACGAAGGTGTGCCTATACCTCCCTCGCTCCTTAATATATATAAGGAGATAGAGGCTGAGACAGGTACTCCGGTGCCCGCCGACGGTAATCTGGAACGCTGGGCAAAGCAAGGAGTGCTGCTTCTTAACTCCACCCTCACCGTCCGTGCTCATCAGGCTCATTCACATGCAAACATGGGTTGGGAACAGTTCACCGATGCCGCCATCAATGCCCTGAGCCGGGACAGAGAAGGACTTGTCTTCATGCTCTGGGGTGCCGACGCCATTCGCAAAGGACGAAACATAGACACCTCCAAACATCTTGTACTTCGTTCTCCCCATCCATCCCCGTTGAGCGCTTACCGCGGATTCTTCGGAAACAATCATTTCAACCTCGCTAACCAATGGTTGCGCCGTCATGGTCAGACTCCCATCCAGTGGTGACCATACGCGCATTTGATCTAATACCTTTGAATCATGACACTTGAAGGAAGAAAAGCCAAAGCCATGGAACTGCACGGCAAAGGCTACAACTGCGCACAGAGCGTGCTTCTTGTTTTCGATGACTACACTAACATTGATGCCGACATAGCAGCCCGCATTGCCATGGGATTAGGTGGCGGCATGGGCGGTCAGGGCGAAGTTTGCGGCGCAGTCCTTGGAATGGCTCTCGTGGCCGGATTGTGTGGCGACGCTGACCCGAAATGCAAACCCGGCGCGTATGCTGCAGTGCGCGAGCTGACACGCCGCTTCCGTGAACGTAACTCAGGTTGCCATCTCTGCCGCGACCTCAAAGGTAAATGCCGTATTCCGTGCGACGACCTGATTGTCGGCGCCGTGGAAATTCTGCACAACTATCTCGAAGAAAAATGAAACGACTCGGGTATCTGCTGACTGTGTGTCTGCTGATGGTGCTTCAAAGCGCCTCGGCGGCCTCTGACGCATCTACCCGCACACGTATCTTCGACCATTCATTCCGTTCGCTCAAAGTGAGTGTGGAGAATGACTTCATGGCTGTTCCGGTAATACGCAACGGCGCCGACTCACATTTAGTGGTGAGTTTTGACCGGATAGCAGATGATGTAAGCCATCTCCGCTACCGCATTCTACATTGTAACGCCGGCTGGCAACGCTCAGGGCTGTTGGAGTCTGAATTCGTTGATGGCTTCAACCTCGCTCCGGTGGAGGATTATGCTTTTTCCTCAAACACATTCGTGCATTTCGTAAACTACCGCATAGTGTTGCCAAACAATGAGATGATGCCGTTGGTGTCCGGGAATTACCTGTTGCAGGTTTTTCCTGAGGATGACCCAGACAAAACTCTTCTGCAAGCCCGCTTCTGTGTCAGCGACGAGGCAATGGCCGTTACCGGAGATGTGCTCTCGGTAACAGATCGTGGTGTGAACGACAGGTATCAGCAGCTGGAGATTATGGTGGACCGACTCGGCTACCCGGTACAGAATCCTGTCACAGACCTCATCGTTACTGTGGAACAGAACTCCGATCCTGCCACATTGCGCACTTTGCCGCCTCCTATGCGGGTTGACGGGCAGCGTATGATTTTTGAACATCAGCAACAGCTTATCTTCGATGCCGGGAATGAATACCGAC
>CAJMDR010000097.1 GCA_905212215.1 uncultured Porphyromonadaceae bacterium | reverse complement strand
TGATGACATCCTCATGTTCCGGGGAGATGCGGGCGCGCGCCGTAGCCGAGCAATACCTGCTCTTCCGGCACGCCGTAGAGGTCGCTGAGGAACACCGAGAAGATGCTCTTCTTACCCTCGTCGTAGATGCGGGTGTAGAAACAGAGTTTCTCTATGTCGAAATCACGCAACGCCTTCTCCACCTCCTTCGAGGGGCGGAAGTTGAACTCGTTGCGGTCAAGATAAGCTGTCATAGGCCGGAGATAGGTCAGTTTTCAACTAAAGTGCCGATTTGTTCACCTTCCAGCACACGGTCGAGGTTGCCGGGAGTGTCCATGTCAAACACATAGATGGGCATATCATTCTCCTTGCAGAGCGCGGTGGCGGTGAGATCCATCACCCGCAGGTTGCGGCTGAGCACCTCGGCGTATGTGATACGGTCGAACTTCTCCGCTGTCGGGTCTTTCTCCGGGTCGGCGGTATAGATACCGTCCACGCGGGTGCCCTTGAGCATGATGTCGGCGCCGATTTCCACGGCACGCAAGGCAGCTCCTGTGTCGGTGGTGAAGAAGGGATTTCCGGTACCGCCGCTGAGGATGGCCACGGTGCCGGCGTCGAGTGCCGCTTTCACGTCAAGATTGCGGTACGGACGCCCTATGGGGAACATGTTCACTGCCGTGAAGACCTCCGCTGCCTGCCCGGCGCTCTCCAGAGCGGAGCAGAGTGCCAGTGAGTTGATTACGGTGGCGAGCATTCCCATCTGATCGCCGCGCACACGGTCCGTGCCCTGGGCACATCCGCTGACGCCACGGAAGATGTTGCCGCCGCCTATCACTATGGCAACCTGAACACCTTTGCCAACAGCTTCCTTCACCTGGCGCGCATAATCGCCAAGCCTTTCCGGGTCTATGCCATAGCCCCGGTTGCCCATCAGCGATTCGCCCGACAGTTTGAGCAATATTCTTGTGTATTTCATAATCAATTGTTTCAATCTGCAAAGGTAATAAAATTTCCGTACCCTTTGAAATCAGTGTCACAAAAGTGCCGCAAGCCTCCCGATTCGCAGAGGTGGTTTAAAAACGGAAAACTTCTGTCAACACCCTATGACTCTTCATTCCACCCATTCCCGGCAGATGCACAGCATAATAATGCAGCAAGGCATCGGCAAGGAGACTGCGCTGTTCGCCCGTTATGCGCAAACAATGGCTGCTGCGGAAATTCAGCCTCTCAAGCAGTAACGGCACCCCGGCATATTGCGGCACCACCACATCGCTGTGTCCGGGCCGCAACGAGGTATATATGCCGCTGCGCATGTCGAGCCATTGCTGCGGCTCATCGGCGCGGAAAGAGCCAATGTCCGGCATTATGCCGGCGGGAGGGAGCATCTGCCAGAGAAAGATGATATGAAAGTTCGCCACACGCAAAGGGTTCTCTTCCTCATTGAGCCGGAGCAATGCTGTGGCGACAGCACGCCACACCGCCGGGTCGGGTGCCTGTTCGCGCAACAGGCGACCAAGGAATTCCGACATGAACATACCTACGGCAATCTTGGCAGGATCGGAATGCAAGGCCCCCAACGGCTCGGCTATGCTGAACCGCCAGAGCCGCATCAGCTCCATCCCGGTGCGCGAGCTTACTTCTCCTTCTATTACAGTGAGAGGCATCAGCGGCGGATTGGTACTGCGGCGCCCTTTGCTGCGTGCCGGGACAGCCACGCTGAGCCTTCCTTCTTCACGGCTGTAGAGGGTGGCCACATCAGTGGTGTCGCTGTGCCGCACTATGTTGACTACCAATGCCAGTATTTTCTTTTTCAAGGCCCGGAACTTTTTACGCTTTATCCGATTTATAAGACTTATACGTGTTCTAAGACTTATAAAAACGAAAAGGGGTCGGACTCGCAAGTCAGGCCCCTTTTACACAAATTTTGTTTTATTATTGTGCAAGTCTTTTCTAAGACTAAGTGGAGAAGAGAGATTTAAGTGAGAGAGTCAATTATTACATTCCGAGTCTTCCCTTGGCGCGGTTGATGTAAGCATCCATGCCCATGCCGTAGTTGAAGTCGGGATAATCTTTCTTAATAGACTCGTAGGTCTCGAGAGCTTTCTTGTAGTTCTTCTGCTTCTCGTAAATGTTGGCCTTCTTCATCATCATGGCGGGCACAAGCTGCGGGTTGCCGTCGGCCTGCGAGATAGCCTTATCGAAGGTGCTGAGGGCTTTGTCGTACTGCTTGAGATTGACGTAGCAGTCGCCCATAAGTTTCGTTACTGAAGCTTCGAGAACGGGTTCGGGGATTTCGGCTTTCTCGAGATATTTCAGGGCACCCTGATAGTCACCTTTCTGGTAGAGGTTCATGCCTGCCTCAATGCTGGCTACGGCACCGCCGGCGCTGCCATTGTATTTGTCGGCGATTTTCTTGAAGCCGGCAGTAGCGATGGAGTCATTGCCCATGGCCTGCATCTGCACCTTGGCATATTCCTCCCACGACTTGTTGGCGCGGGGGGTCTTGTAGATGAAAAAGTAACCTACCACGAAAGCACCTACCGCGATAACGGCAAGCACTACCCACAGGATAATCTTCTTATGTTCCTGTACCTGGATGCCGGCTTTGGTGAGATGCTCGTTGAGGTTCTCTACGGCGTTCTGCTCAGTGTGTTGTGTATCTTTTGATGCCATATTTTCAAATGTTGACGGGGCGAGACAGTGTGACGCGCCCTTTCAAAGTGCAAAATTAGTCATTAATTTTTATTTGAGCAAATTTTAAACCTCAAATTATGGAGGTGTTCCAAAAAAATATTAAATTCGCACTCCTTTTCTCCCCTACTCATCCTCTCTTCAACTCATTCTCTCATCCTCTCATCCACCAAGACAATGGCAAAGCAAGGAAACCGCCTCAAACAGGAACTGCGCATGGTGCAGCGGCTGAGCCAGCAGCAAGTACGGTATGTGCGTATGCTGGAGATGTCGGGCGCCGAGGCCGCACAGGATGTGCGACGTGAGCTGGACGAGAATCCCGCTCTGGAATTAGCCTCGCCGCAAGACAGCAACGACGCCGACCCACAGCGCAATGATGACGCCGACACCCCTCTGCCGGTGGCATCCCCGCTATCGTCGCTGACCTCCCGTGCCGAGTTCTTCCAACCTGCCGCTGAACAGGAATCACTATACGAATCGCTGGAAAGGCAGCTCGACACAATGGAACTGTCGCACGACGTGGACATGGCGGCGCGTTACCTCGTGGGGAACCTTGACGCCAACGGATATCTGCGCAGAGCGCCGCAATCGGTCGCCACCGACATTCTTCTTGCCGAAGATCATGAGCCCTCCGCCGCCGACATGGAGAAGGCTTTGGAGGTGGTGCAGAGTCTCGACCCGCCGGGAGTGGGCGCTTCGAACCTGGAAGAGAGCATGAGGCTTCAGCTCTTGCGCATGAAGCCGTCGCAAGCCCGTACCGATGCCATGAAAATCCTGAAACGGCATTTCGACGACCTCGCGCACCGACGCTTCAACAGACTGATTTCCGCAACTGGCAACGACAGGAACCGCCTCGACAGCGCCCTCGCCCTGCTGCGCCGACTTAACCCGAAGCCGGGTGCAGCGTTCGCCGCTCACGATACCACATCATACATCTCTCCCGATTTCCTGATAGAGGTGGACGGCGATGACATCCGGGTTTCGTTAGCTTCCAATGTGCCTGAGTTAGCATTGTCGCAGAGCTTCAGCAACGCCGTGGCCGACATGGAACGCCGCCGTACTGCCGGAAGAGACAAATACATAATGCAGCGCTACGCCGACGCCAGGGAATACATGAACATTCTGCAACGGCGCCAACAGACGTTGCTCGATGTCATGACCTCCATAGTTTCTCTGCAACGCCCTTATTTCCTCAGCCGGGGCGACGAGAGCCTGCTCTCTCCTATGGGTCTGCGCGATGTGTCGGAGATGACAGGTCTGGATGTGTCGGTGATTTCGCGCGTATCAAAGAATAAATATGTCTCCACGCCATGGGATATGGTGCCTGTGCGGTTCTTCTTCAGCGAAAGCTTCAGCGCCCGACCGCAGGGAGAAGGAGAAGCCACCGCCACCGTTTCCGGAAGAGGAGTTGAGCAGGCCATACGCAAGGTTGTGGAAGAGGAAGACAAGAGCCATCCGCTCAGCGACGAGGCCATCTGCAACATGCTGCGGGAACAGGGTTATAACGTCAGCCGCAGAACGGTGAGCAAATACCGCGACAGGCTCAATATACCCGTCGCACGCCTCCGCACTGAACATTGAGATTTTTTACACCAAATCCCCGAAAAAAGAAGAATGTGCCAAACAGTTGTTCAGCACATTCTTTTTACTTAAGAAGTTTATAACAGCCTCACTTATTTAACAGTCACGGAATTGATCTGATAGACCTTGCAAGCCTCTATCTGGCCGCCGGCGGTTCCGTTCTGTTCCTGCAGATGATCGGTGATGATGGTGCTCATGGCACGCAGGGAGTATGTTCCTGCCGGTACGTTCGAGAATCGGTAGTTGTCCGTTCCGGTGATTACGGCGTCATACTGTGTTCCGCGGTTCTCGCCGCTCATGGCCATAAGGAAAATCCTCAGACGGGCATCGGTGCCTTCCACCGACAGCTTGAACTTATAGTCCTTGTTGTTCTCTATGCCACCCATGGCGGGAGTGATCATGGGTACCTTTTCGAGGTTGACAGTGTTGACAATGTCAAGGTTAGCCAGACGACGGAACACGAAGCGTACTTCCTTGGGAGTGCCGGGAATCACTGCGCCATACGCATAATAGTTTATCTCGCCATCCTCCTTGGGAGCATAGCGCATCTGAGTATTGTTGGCGAAGACAGATGATTCCTTCGGCAGCTGTACGCTCACCTCCTGGCCTTTGCCGTCAAGGGCTATGAAGTTTGCCAAAGCGTTGGTGGTGCCGTCGTTGAACTGCTCTACCCTCAGAACTTGTTTGAATGCGAAGTTGTCGGGATAATCGTTTCCACCGTTGTCATCGTCGCAAGAGGTGAAGCCGACCATAGTCGCCACACACAACATTGCCGCCATTATGGGATTTCTGAATTTCATGTTGTCGGAAGTTTAGAGTTATTCAATCGATAATTTTAATCAGGAACTGGTTTTTCTTTCCCCGCTGAACCAGGATGTATTTGTTCTGGAGAAGAGAGTCGGAACCTATCACCGTCTGCGGGTCGGTGACCTTGGCTTTGTTAATGCTCAGGGCGCCCTGCTGTGTCATCTTGCGGGCCTCGCCTTTGCTGGGGAAGACAGCGGTCTTCACGGCAAGGAGTTCGAGCAGAGGCACTCCCGCCTCTATGTCGGCACGCGATACCTCGAAGGTGGGAACGCCGTCGAGGATGTCGAGCAGAGTAGCCTCGTCAACGCGGTGGAGCGCTTCGGCGGCATTGGGGCTGAAAAGGAGCTGGCTGGCTTCCACAGCGGCCTCGTATGCCTCGCGGCCATGCACAAGAACGGTAAGCTCCTCGGCCAGTTTGCGCTGTAACGGACGTTTGCCGGGGTCGGCGGCATGTTCCTGCACTAAAGCGGCTATTTCTTCTTCGCTGAGGAAGGTGAAGATTTTCAGATAGCGCTCGGCATCGTCGTCCGCCACATTGAGCCAGAACTGATAGAAACGGTAGGGAGAGGTATAGCGTGCGTCGAGCCATACATTGCCCTGTTCGGTCTTGCCGAACTTGGTGCCGTCGGCCTTTGTGATGAGCGGACAGGTAAGGGCGAATGCCTCGCCGCCGAGCTTGCGGCGTATCAGCTCGGTGCCGGTGGTGATGTTTCCCCACTGGTCGCTGCCGCCGAGCTGCAGACGGCAGTTGCGGGTCTCGTAGAGATGCAGGAAATCATAGCCCTGGAGGAGCTGGTAGGTGAACTCGGTGAAGCTCAGTCCGTCGCGGGCCTCGCCGTTGAGACGACGTTTCACGCTGTCCTTGGCCATCATGTAGTTCACGGTGATGTGCTTGCCTATCTCGCGTGCGAAGTCGAGGAATGAGAAGCCGTTCATCCAGTCGTAGTTGTTCACCATCTCCGCGCGGTTGGGAGCATCGGAGTCGAAGTCTATGAATCGCGACAGTTGTGCCTTTATGGCTTCCTGGTTATGGCGGAGTGTTTTCTCGTCGAGAAGGTTGCGTTCGGCAGATTTGCCCGAGGGGTCGCCTATCATGCCTGTGGCGCCTCCCACCAATACGATGGGCTTGTGGCCGCAGCGCTGCAGATGGCGCAGCATCATCACTCCGCACAGATGGCCTATGTGGAGACTGTCGGCAGTAGGGTCTATGCCGAGGTAGGCGGTGGTCATTTCCTTGGCGAGCTGTTCTTCCGTGCCCGGCATCATGGTGTGCACCATGCCGCGCCAGGTCAGTTCTTTTATAAAATCCTTCATCGGGCTTGTTTTCTGTTAGTTCTGAAATGCAAAGGTAATCCTTTCTTGCGAAACTGCAAAATTTTTTCGCCAGGGCGACTAAATCGGACTTATCGGACTTATCAGGCCTATCGGGGAGCAAGTCTGTCTGACTCGTCCGACCTGTCCGAGCCAGGTCAGGCGGTAGCGTCGGCTTGCTGCAGCACTTCGTCCACTCCGGGTATCGCCTCTATCGATGCTATGGTGTGCTCCAGCTCCGAGGTGCTGTGGACATCGAAGTTGACAGTGATGTGCGCTATGTTGTCGCGGTCCTCGGAGGTGAGATGGTGCATGTTCAGTCCCTGTTGCTCGGTGATGCACTCTATTACGTCGCTGAGCAGATGATAACGGTCAACGCCACGTATGCGCAGCGTCACAGGATACAGCATCATCGGATTCTCCGGGAAATCCACCTCTGTTATGCGGTCGCCATGGCGCGAGGCGGAACGTATCGCCACAGGACAGGAACGGCGGTGCACCGTCACCGAGTCGTCGGCATTGCGGAACCCTATCACCTCCTCGCCGGGAATGGGATGGCAATGCTTGCAGCGCTGATACGGAAGCCTCGGCAAGGCTGCGGCATAGTCACGCAACGCTTTCTGCGCCTTGAAGGTATGGGCATGCATCAGCCAGTCGGCACCGGGAACCGCCATAGGATCGGTACCCACCTCAACCACATCACCGCGGCGCAACACTGTCTTCACCGAGCAGAGTTTGCCGTTGATGCGCACATGGGTGGCATGGCGTCCTATTTCCTCGCCCACCTCGTAGGCGAAGTCCAGCGCCGTGGCGTTCTTGGGAAGAAGCACTTCGTGGCCTTCGGGAGTAAAGACACGTATATCGTCATTATAGAATAATGTTGTGGCGGAGTCTAAGAAATCCATCCGCAACGGGTCCGCGGCGGCGTCGTCCAGCACACGGCGGAACTTCTCCAGCCA